>JBIOYO010000397.1:0-12769 GCA_044870175.1 Nocardioidaceae bacterium
CGAAGGCGGCACCCCCTGGCGCGCGGCCTGTGGCCGGTGGCCCCCCAGCCCCGGCCACAGGCCCTCACTCCCATCGATTGGCGGACGGCGTCAGGGATTGACCGCGAGCCGGACAGATACCCGCGGGTCCCGCTCGGCGCGATGCCCGGCCCGCGTACTGCCGTCCGCCTATCCACGATTCGCCTGGAAAGCTTGAGCGGACACCCGCCAGGACTCTGGCGACATCCAGCGCGCCGGAGCGCCCGCAGGCGGAAATGCGGGGCGACCCGAGCGAGGTCGGCCATGCGCGACCCCGGCCGACGGCGCCAGCGTGACCGAGAACACCAGCAGCATGGTGAACCCGTCCACCTGTGTTCGGGCCGGCGTTCGCGATCAGACCGCACCCACCTGTTGTCGACGAGCCGGGACAGGACTCCCGGGTCCTGACAGTGACCCTCGTGCTCGCCAACCTCGACAGGCGACGCCCGCTGCCAAGCACCGGATGCAGGGAACGCTTCATGGGCAGAGAGGTGGGACTGGTCTGGTCCTGCACGCCCTTCCACGACTTGCCCGCGTGTGCGCGCCGGCGATGGGTATCCGGGGACAAGTCCGAGTCTGTCTGTTGGAAGGAAGACGTGATGAACGCGTTCACTCAGGGTCGAGGCAAGTTGATCACAGCGGGAGTGACGATCGGCACGATCAGCGCGTTGATGCTGCCTGGGCCGGCGGCCTCGACCGCGCTGTCGGGGGGACAGGTGACCGCCGCGTCGTTGACCAGCGTGGAACGGGTGAACGCGCCTGGCAGTCTGACGTCGCGGGTGCGCGGAACCTTCGGCCGGGCCGGGACTGTGCGTGGGACCTTCGAGCCCGATCGGTTCCTGGTCAGCGGCGGTCAGGCGTACGCCAATGGCGTCCTCCGCGCGACCCTGCGCCGGGGTAACGGCAACCTGGTCGGCTCGGTCACCCGCCGGATCACCATTCCGGTCCGCAGCGGGAACAACAACCCGCCCGCGGCCGCGGCGGCGCGCAGGGTCGAGTGCGACGTGCTCAACCTCGTCCTCGGCCCGCTGGACCTCAATCTGCTCGGACTCGAGGTGCATCTCAGCCGGGTCGTGTTGAACATCGTCGCCGTCACCGGCGCCAACAACTTGCTCGGCAACCTGCTCTGCGCAGTGACCGGCCTCCTCGACGGCACCGGACTGCTCAACGAGTTGCGGCTGGCCAATGTCCTGAACCGGATCCTGGCCATCCTCCGGCTGGGCTGACCACCGTAGGAGTGCCCAGCCGACGTGCCGCCAGGGCCGCACGGGTCAGGTCGCGCCGATGGCGACGAACTGACCGATGCAAGGCTGGCCAGCGCTGCTGACCCGGGAGCGGGGTGTGGTCGCGTCGCTGACGATCGGGCCGGCTCCGCGACTACGCCCGGGAGCGGGGGTGTGGTCGAGTCGCTGACCGATCGGGCCGGCTCCGTGACCTGGCCGTCCATGATCCGGTCCGCGACGGCTGCACCGGGTGACCGAGAGGGACACTCCAACCCGCACACTGCATCTTCGTGCACATGCCAAACTGCGAGGGTGCGCCCCCGTTGCCTCACCAACCCGGGATGCCTGACAGTAGGGGGGACGGAAACCTCCGGGCGGCAAGTGGGGCCAACGGTGAACCCCGTCCCGAGCTACCCCGGCTCGGACCATCCCCCAACCCACACCGGAGGGCGCTTCTCCCCCCGAACGCCCTCACCTTCCAGTGAATGGCGGGGCCGAAGGAAAGTCTGAGATCCTTCGACCCCGCCTTCGCCTTCTCGATTCCTCTCGCGCCTCGGCAGCGCCGGAGGAGGCCCCACACAGCCAGACCGGCATGAGCGCGAATCGAGCCGAACGGCCGTGGGTCGGCGAGCGGCCACATGACCGGGAGCAGCGATCCAACTGCCTGGGCACCCCGGGCGCGGGCCATGTCCTCCCCCCGAGGACATCCCCCCGGCCCGCCGCCCGGATAGATGATACTTCAACCAGAGGGTCGGCGCGAAATCCTACGCGCTCCGCCGGTGACGTGCTGGCGTCGTCAGCCTCGGGCTGGGTCCAGCTCTCCGTCGTGTTCACCATCCTGGCCCTGTGCGCACGGTCGGCGGCGGCTGGCAAACGGTGAGCGAAGCGACCGAGGGCGAAACCCTATCTGCCGTCCGGTCGTGTGATCGACGTCGGTGGACATCTATGCCGGCTCCGGGAGCCCGACCGTCGTTCTGGAACCTGGCGCCGGTGGGACGTCGGCCAGCATGGGGTGAGTCTCCCCGGTCGTGGCGAGCCAGACCCGGGTCTGCGTCTACGACCGGGCCGGCCGAGGCGGGAGCGAGCCTGCCGCCGGCCCTCAGGACGGCGCACGGGTGGCCACCGACCTGCAAACGTTGCTGCATCGGGCCGGCGTTCCCGGGCCCTACGTGTTGGCGGGGCACTCCTTCGGCGGGCTCTACGTGCGCATCTTCGCCGCGCACTACCCCGACGACGTCGCGGGTCTGGTGCTGATCGACTCCACCGCGTCGCAACAGCCGGCCAAGTCCGTGATCCCCGCGCCGCCGCCAAGGGCAGGCGAGAGCTCCTACGACGGCGTGGGTCGGTTCGCCACCCTGGCGTCCCTCTCCGCCCGCGTCGGGGCGGCGCGGTTGTACGGCGACCTCGTTCGCGGCACCCTCCCGGCCCGCTCCGAAGAGCTGCTGCGATACGACACAGCGCAGGCGAGCACCGTGCGCAGCGTCGTCGAGGAGTACCTGCGAGGCGGTGGGTCTCAGCAAGCGGCATCGCTGCGCGACTTCGGGGACAAGCCCCTGTTCGTGCTCACCGCCGGGGAACACCCCGAGTCCTGGATGACCGCGCAGCAGAAGACGACGACGCTGTCGACCAACAGCGTGCACCAGGTCGTCGACGGCGCCACCCACCAAGGGCTGGAGGACGAGGAGCAGTACGCCGCCCACATCACCCAAGCCGTCGTCGACGTCGTCTCCTCGATCCGCGGCGACCGGCCACTGAGTCCGTGAGAGGGTAGGTCTCCCCGCGATCCCAGAGGTCAGGATGAGAGCTATCACCCAAGATGGGTACCGACCCGCGGACGTGGTGAAGTTCCGCGACGTCGCGCGCCGAGCCCAGGTGAGGGTCAGCTGCTGGTAGTCATCGTCGCTGCCGGGATGGACCGCGGCGCGTGGCACTTCACCCGATGTCAGGCCAGCAACAAGTCCGAGGCGGAGCCTCGTTAGATCTCCGCGGTTCTTAAGTCGGGCAGAGGCGTTGACGGCGACGGCCGGCGCGGAGGTCGAGGTCGTGGGCCGCGGGCTGCGGCGGGTTGGGCGCTGGCCCGGGAACTGTGAGCGACTTATAGACGCACGCCGCGGCCCGCCGGGTCGACGAGGGCCTCCGGCCGGACGGCGAGGCGACCGAGCGGTGCTGTTCGACAATTGGATCAGCCGATATGCGCGTGCGGCAGGCGCTCCAGTCCGTGGTGGACACGTAGACGCGTCGCGGGATGCATCGGAAGCTCGTCAAGTGAGAGTGGATCGACCCAGGTGACCTCGGGCGTCTCATCACTCGCCTTGCATTCGCCAGAGATCAGTAGCGCCCTGAAGCTGATCGCGAACTGCTGACGGACCTCACCATCGCTGTACGCAATGACGTGCTTGGGATCGGAGTAGACGCCGATCACGTCAACGACGTGCACCCGGTAGCCAGTCTCCTCGAGGACTTCTCGCTCCGCACACTCCCCGAGGGACTCGCCGATGTCCATGGTGCCGCCGGGAAGTGCCCAGAGGCCGTTGTCTGATCGCTGAACCATCAGGACGCGAGCCTCTTCATCCTGGACGAACACTGTCGCGGCTGGGACTAGGGAGTTCGCGGCGGGAGCGTGGGGGTCGTCGTAGTACTCGGTACGGACCATGGGCTCCTCAGTTCCAGGCGGGCTTCGCTTCCTCCCATACCCTGTCGTACATCGCGCTGTAGGTGTCGAACAACCCGCCTGCTGAGAGGCGCCGGAGACGGAGGGCGGGCGCTTGCGCCGCCGGCAGACCATAGACGTGGGGGTTCGCGATCATGTCGTCGTCGCCACGGTAGATCGAGGTGTACAGGGTGGTCCCATGGAGGCGGAGGGTCACCCCGCGCGCCTTCGCCAGGGGCTTCTTGAGGAGCGTGATGGCGTTGCGCACCTTGATGGCGACGGCCTCATCGATCCCCTCTTCGTGACCACGAACGTAGACGGCTTGGGACCCAGGGTCGCCAAGCAGCAGTCGTACTCGCGTCCCGGCCGCTCCCTTGTCGCGAAGGAGGTCGACGAGGTCGGGGTTCTGCTCAGGGAGGAACAGCGCGGCGTACACGAGTACATCGATGAATGCCCTTGCCTCGTCGAACAACCGATGGAACTCACCCGGCGCGATCAGTGCCCGCCGCGGGTACAACTCAACGAGTTCAGACCTGGACGCGTTGTCGGCACGTTCGGCGGTGACGACATCCGGCCACAGGTAGGTTTCGCGCTGCCCGAGCAACTTGGCAACTCGGACTCGGTGCCGGGCGTACGGAGTGCGTCCTTGAGTGATCCAACGCTCGACGGTCTTTGGATCGACTCCAATCTCCTCACCGATCGAGGACGGTGACTGCCCGGCGCTGAGCACCGCATCGCGCAGGCGTTCGTTAGACATCGGCCCCTCCGAGACCCTCATGGGACATCCTCAGGCTAGCAGGACGTCCCTAGTTGTCCCGACAGCGTGGTTGAGGCGTCCCGCTCAGTGCGTGGATCGTCGTGCCTGGAAGAGGCAGTTCAGGGTCCGGAGGGGGAATCTGATGGCGACTCATGAAAGCACAGAGGCGCGCCGGCCGTCCTCCACGGCTCGCGATGAGCTTGACGGGTTGCCGCTGCTGATTCCGGTGCCTCGGGCCGCGCAGCTCCTAGGGCTCAGCCGATCGGCGGCCTACCGCTGCGCGGCCTGTGGCGACTTGCCCACCGCCCACTTCGGTGGCCGGGTGTACGTAGTGACGGCGAAGCTGCGAGACCTGCTGGAGTCGGCGTGAAGGGCACCGTTCGCCGCCGCAGCAACGGCGACTGGGAGTACCGGTTCGATGCTGGCGTCGACCCGCTTACCGGCAAACGGCGCCGTCCGGGCAGGTCCGGGTTCAAGACCCGCCGAGATGCCGAGCAGGCTCTCCGAGCCGCGATCGGCGCACACGAGCACGGGCGCAGCGTCAGAGCGTCTAGCCGCACAGTCGCGCACTTCCTCGAGGAGTGGCAAGCAGCGATCAAGCCCAGCGTGCGCCCGACGACCTGGGCGAACTACCGCAACTACCTGCGGTTCTATGTCGTCCCGCACATCGGCGACACCCGGTTGCAGGACCTCACCCCAGTGCGGCTCAACTTGCTCTATGGGCACCTCATGGACCACGGCCGCCTCCGAGGCGAGGGAGGGCTCGCCCCTAAGACCATCGTCAACATCCACCGGATCCTGCACCGAGCCCTGCGCGACGCCGTCCGCTGGGACATGACCCCGCGCAACGCCGCCGACGACGCCCAGCCACCTCGTTCCCGCCGGCCGCGGATCACGGTCTGGGAGCCCGAGCAAATGGGCCGGTTCATCGACCAGGTCCGCGGCGACCGGTTCTTCGCGTTATGGCTGCTCGCGGCCACCACCGGCATGCGCCGCGGCGAGCTGGCCGGCCTGCTCAGCACCGACATTGACTTCAAGCACGCGCAGGTCACGCCGAGCACCCCGCGCGTCTCCGTCGACGGCAGGGTCGGTGAGTCCGACACCAAGACCGAGGCCGGCCACCGCCTCATGGCCCTCGACCCGCAGACCCTTCAGGCTCTCCGTGAATACGTCGACATGTGGGCCGAAGAGCGCCGGCTACTCGGCCAGCCCACCAAGCTGCTGTTCGTCTGGCCCGACGGCACCCCGGTCCACCCTGACACGGTCACCGCGTTATTCGGAAGGCACCTCGTCGCCGCCGGCCTGCCGAAGATCCGGCTTCACAGCCTTCGGCACTCCTACGCCTCCGCTGCCCTCAAATCCGGCGTCTCCCCCAAGGTCGTCAGCGAACGGCTGGGCCACGCCAGCGTTGCCTTCACCATGCAGACCTACATGCACGTCATCCCCGGCATGGACGCCGCGGCCGCGGACCAGGTGGCCGCCCTCATCCTCGGTCGGCCCGACGACGGCGCGCCGACCGACGAACTTGAACCGTCGACGGACGCAACTTTGGACGCGGGAGAGCTGGAATGAGTCCGAATAGCGAACTGACCTGGGCGAATGCCCAGGTCAGTAGTGGTAGCGGGGGCGGGATTTGAACCCGCGACCTCTGGGTTATGAGCCCAGCGAGCTACCGAACTGCTCCACCCCGCGTCGTGACGTCGATGGTACGGGACAGGCGGGGCGCCGGCCAAATCGGCGGGGCTGCCTCGAGGCGGGCCGTGGTTGGCGTTCGTGGCCGCGCGGCGGAGGTTTCGACACGGTCTCGCCTAGCGCCTCGACCGGCTCAACCACCGGGGAGCCGGATCGACCGGTGGTTCCTGAGCCAGTCGAAGGGCTCAACCACCGGGAGCCGGGTTGCAGCGGGGTCGACCAACGCGGGGAGGGCAGCTCGTCAGCCGCCACTGCCGCCGCCCTTCTGCTGGGTGGTGGGTGGGGTCGCGGCGCGGTTCTGGCGTTCGGCGGCGGTGATGGCACGTTCCAGGAGGCGCTGGGCGTCGGCGGTGGCCTGGCCGTAGGCGGCGAAGTCGCCGTTGCGCAGGGCCTGCTCGGCCTCGGCGAACTTGGCGTCGGCCTGGCGGAGCAGGAGCAGGACGCCGGCGGGGGTGCCGGTCGTGCTGCCGCCGTTGCCGTTGCCGCCCGAGCCGTTGCCGCCGGTGCCCGGGGTGGAGCCGGTGCCGGTGGGCAGCAGGCTGCCGTCGTCGGCGGCCTCGCAGTCGGTGCCGCCGAGCGCGTCGCAGAGGGCCGAGCCGAGGGTCGACCCGTAGCCGGCGTTGCGGCCGAAGGAGGCGAGCACGAACCTCAGCACCGGGTAGGACCCCTCGCCGCTCTGCTGCAAGGCGTAGACCGGCTGCACGTAGAGCAGGCCGCCGCCGATGGGCAGGGTGAGCAGGTTGCCGTACAGGATCTGGGAGTTCTGCTTGATGCCGAGCAGGGCGTCCTGGATCCGGTCGTCGGCGGCGAAGGTGTTCGCGATCTGCGACGGGCCCTGGATCTGCGTCGAGTCGGGCAGCCGGAGGATCCGGATCCGGCCGTAGTCGTCGCTGGTGGCGTCGGAGTCGGCGGCGATGAACGACGCGAGGTTGGAACGGTTGGTGGGGACGTACACGCTGGTCAGGCTGAACACCGGCGTGGGCTGGCCCTCGCCCTCCTTCTCCGGGGGCATCTGCACCGAGAGCCGGTACGGCGGCTGCTTGTTCGCCTCCTGGGCGGGATCCTGCGGAACCTCCCAGCGGTCGGTGCCCTTGTAGAAGTCCTGCGGCCGCGTGACGTGGTACTGCGCCAGGATGTTGCGCTGCACCTTGAACAGGTCCTCGGGGTAGCGCAGGTGCGCCATCAGCGCGTCGGGGATGTCCGTCTTCGGCTTGACGACGCCGGGGAACGCCTTGCTCCACGCCGCCAGGATCGGGTCGCTGTCCCACGCGTACAGCTCGACCGTGCCGTCGTAGGCGTCGACGACCGCCTTCACCGAGTTGCGCATGTAGTTGATCTCGTCGGTGGGGAGGGTGACGTACGACGTGGTCGGCGCGAGCGCGTCGGAGGTCATGTCGGACAGGGAGCGCCGCTCGGCGTTCGGGTAGCGGTCGGTCAGCGTGTAGCCGTCGAGGATCCACACGACCCGGCCGTCGACGACCGCGGGGTACGGGTCGCCGTCAACGGTCAGCCAGGGCGCGACCTTCTGCACCCGGTCGCGGGGATGCCGCTCGTAGAGGATCTTGGACTCCTCGTTGACCCGGCTGGACAGCAGGATGTTCGGCTCGCCGAACTTCAGCGCGTACAGCGCCTTGTTGAACAGCCCGCCGATCGCGACGCCATCCTCGCCCTCATAGGTGTTGTTGCCCTCCTTGGCGCTGGCCCGCTCCGGGATGTCCAGCTCGACGTCCGGGCGGCCCGGGGGCTTGCCGACGATGGAGTAGCTCGGGCTCTTCTCGCCGAAGTAGATCCGCGGCTGGTAGCCGTCCGGGGTGAGGTCGGTGAGGACGCCCTCGGGGGGCAGGTCCTCCTCGGCCCAGATCGGCTCGCCGTCGTTGTTGCGGGGCCGGTTGTCGGCGTCTCGCTGGTTGCCGTACGCCGCCACCACGCCGTACCCGTGGGTGTACACGGTGTGCTCGTTGGCCCAGTTGCGCTGCTCGGTGACCAGTCCGGACTGGTCCAGCTCGCGGACGCCGAGCACCATGTCGCGGGACCGGCCGTTGACCGGGTAGCGGTCGACGTCCAGCACCTGCGCCACGGAGTAGTAGCCGCGGACCTGCTGCAGCTGCTCGAACGCCTGGCTCATCCGGGCCGGGTCGATCAGCCGGATGCCGGGCAGCGACAGCGCGCTGGCCTGCACCTGCTCCTCCGTGACCGTCACCGCCGCCGGGTAGCTCTGCTCGGTCACGTCGGAGACGTCGAACGCCGCCCGCGTCGCGGTGATGTTCTGGCTGAGGAACCGCGCCTCCTTGTCCGGCTCCGACGGGCGCACCTGGAACTGCCACACGATGCCCGGCCACAGCGCTCCGAGCAGGATCGCGGACAGGATCAGCAGGGCCAGGCCGACCGCGGGCAGCATCCACGTGCGGCGCAGGACGTTGGCGAAGAACAGCACCGCGCAGATCAGCGCGATGAACATGAGGATGTTCTTGCTCGGCAGAACCGCGTGGAACGCGGTGTAGTTGACCCCGGTGAACCGCCGGCCCTGCTCGATGGTCAGGTCAAACCGGTCCAGCCAGTAGTCGAACGCCTTGATCAGCACGAACAGGCCGAGCAGCACCGACAGCTGCACCTGCGCCGCGCCGGACAGCTTCTCCCCGCGGGACTGCAGCCGGATGCCGCCGAACAGGTAGTGCACCACGGCCGCGGCGACCAGCCCCAGGACGACGGCGGTCATCGCGAAGTTGACCAGGTAGTGCAGCCACGGGAGGTCGAAGACGAACCAGCCCATGTCGCGCTTGAAGTACGGGTCCTTGGTGCCGAAGTCGCCGCCGTTGCGCCACAGCAGGAACTGCCGCCACTGCCCGGCCCCCGACGTGCCCGCGAACAGGCCCAGCACCACGCAGACACCGATCATCAGCCACTTGCGGGCCGGCTCGACGACGTCGCGGTAGCGGTCCAGGCCGGCCTGCTCGGGCGAGCTGGGGCGGAACGCGGGCCGGTGCCGGTAAGCCAGCAGCATGTTGGTGCCGACGAACGCCGCCATCAGCACCGCGAACACGACGAACAGCAGGATCCGGGTGCCGAGCACCTTGGAGAAGACGCTGGAGTAGCCCAGGCTGGCGAACCACAGCCGGTCGGTCCACACCGAGGTGAACGTCGACATCAGGAAGAACGCCACGACCAGCACCACGGCGGTGCCGATCAGGATGCGGGACCGTTGCGGCCGGCCGGTCGTGGCGGTGGGTCGGCGCGGCGGCCTCGGGTCGTCGTCGTCGAAGAGCCCGCTCACGGCGTCCTCACTGGGTGTTCACCACTCCCTGCTCGTCCTGCTCAGGTGTGTCGTCCAACGTGGTCTGCAACAACTGTAGGAGGGCGGGCACCAGGTCCGGACTCTCGACCACCGATGGCTCCTCGTCGTGGGCTCGCAGGCGCAGGGCACAGTACGTCGACCCGGAGCGGGTGACCGCCGCCACGATGCGCACGTCCTGACGGTCCGGGTGCGACGCGGCCACCGCGCTCGCGGCCACCGGGTCGTCCGGGAGCTCGCCCGCGGACGGCGGCAGCACCAGCCGCTCGACGACCGCCGCCGCGCCGTGCACCTGCGCCGGGAAGACCACCTGCTCCAGTACCTCCTCCAACGATCGGCCGGCGGGAAGAGTTTCCTGCTCGACGGGGGTCAGCGCGCCCTCCCCCAGGATCCCGGCCAGCCCGGGCTCACGGGCGAGCAGCTCCTCGGTGGGCACCAGCGCGTACAGGCGGGCGGGCCGGTCCCAGCCCTGTGCGGCGACGTGCCGCTCGATCTCGCGGACCACGTCGCGCAGGGCCGTGCCGCCCGCCCTGTCGCCCGCCATTTCGCCCGCCATGTCGCCCGTGATGTCGCCGGTCATGACGGGCACGCGGGCAGGTCGGCGTCGGGGTCGGCGGCGTACCTGGTCAGGGTGCGCACCGCGCTGTGCAGCGTCCCCGCCCGCACCAGGCGGATCTCGCCGTCGGCCACCGGTGCGGCAAGGGCCGCGGCGCAGTTGGCCGGCGGGACCAGGAAGAGGCTCGCGCCGGCGTCGCGGGCGGCCACGATCTTCTGCTGGATGCCGCCGATCGGGCCGACCCGGCCGGCCGGCGTGATGGTGCCGGTGCCGGCGACGTCTTTGCCGCCGGTCAGCGCGCCGGGGGTGAGCACGTCGTACACGGACAGGGCGAACACCAGCCCTGCGCTCGGGCCGCCGATGTTGTCGGAGACGTTGACGGTGACGTCGAACGGGAAATGGTAGCCGGTGCCGAGGAAGACCCCGACCACCGCCTGGCCGGGGTCGTCAGGGGCGGCCTCGGTGGTCACCGTGGCGGTCTCGCGCCGGCCCTCGCGCAGGACGACGAAGCGGGCCTTGTCGCCGGGGTCCATCGCGTCGACCAGGTCGAACACCTGCTGCACCCCGCGGACAGGGGTGCCGTTGATCGAGACGATCTCGTCGCGGGCCTCGAGCTGGTCCGCCGCCGGGCCTCCCGGGGTGGTGCCGAGCACCTCGGCGTAGGTGTCCAGCTCGTAGCCGAGCTCGGTCAGCGCCGCGGCGACCGCGCTGTCCTGGGACCCGACCATCTGCACCCGCGACTCGGCCCGCTCGTCCTCCGGCGTCCGGTCCTCCGGGTAGACCGAGCCACGGGGCAGCACCGACCGGTCCGGGTCGACCCAGGCCGCCATCGCGTCGAACAGGGTCACCCGGCTCCCCGGGCTGGACACCGAAACGGTGGTCAGCCGCAGCTCACCGTCGGTGGGGTACGTGCGGCCGCCCTCCACCTCGACGATCGGCTCGCCCTTGACCTCACCGAGCACGTCGACCGTCGGGCCGGGCGACATCAGCACGTACGGCGTGCCGAGGAGGTACCCCGCAGCCAGCAGGGCCAGCAGGCTCACCGCTGCGAGCGCCGTGGCCGCCGACCGTCGGTCCATGCCGGTCAGCCTCTCAGACGCCCCTGACGCCTGGGCTAGGACCACACAGTCCCCGGCTTCTTCAGGTTGCGGACACGTTCTGACCGCATTGGCCAGGAGGATGGTGCCATGAACCTCTGGAATGACCGCCTCACAGAACAGGTCGACTGGCACTGGACCCACGCCCTGCGCCCCCGCCTCGACGGCCTCACCGACGACGAGTACCTCTGGGAGCCGGCCCCGGGCTGGAGCGTGCGCCCCCGCGGAGCCGGCGGCCCCGCTCCGGCCCCGATGCTGGCGGGCGCGGGCGACTACACGATCGACTTCGCGATGCCCGAGCCGGTCCCGCCGCCGCTCACCACGATCGCGTGGCGGCTCGGCCACGTCATCGTCGGGGTGCTCGCGATGCGCAACGCCTCGCACTTCGGCGGCCCTCCGGCGACCTACGACACCTGGGACTACGCCGGCACCGCCGGCGCGGCGCTGGCCCAGCTCGACGCGGCGTACTCCGCGTGGGTCGAGGGTGTCCGCGGCCTCGGCGACGACGGACTGGAGCGCCCGTGCGGGCCGGCCGAGGGTCCGTACGCCGAGCTGCCGATGGCCACCCTCGTGCTGCACATCAACCGCGAGCTGATCCACCACGGCGCCGAGATCGCGCTGCTGCGCGACCTGTACACCCACACCCGCACCAGCGAGAGGACGCACTGATGCCGTTCCACGCCCCGCCCAGCAGCAACGAGCGCGACAACATCGAGGGCTTCCTGTCCCAGCAGCAGGACGCCTTCCGGGCCGTCATCCACGGGCTGACCGACGAGCAGGCGGCGCTCACCCCGACGCCGAGCTCGATGTCGGTCGGCGTCCTGGTCAAGCACGCGGCGTTCACCCAGACCGGCTGGCTCGAGCAGGCGCTCGCCGCGCCCGACCCGGCGCCGCCGCGGGGGGCCGAGGCGTACGCCGCCTACCAGGAGAACTGGACGTGGACCGAGAAGGACACCGTCGCCAGCGTGGTGGCCTACCTCGACGAGGTGTCCGCCCAGGTGCTCGACGCGGTGCGGAGGCTCGACCTGGACACGCCGGTCCCGGTGCCGGAGGCGCCGTGGTTCCCCAAGGACGTCGAGCACTGGTCCGTGCGCTGGGTGTGGCTGCACCTGGTCGAGGAGCTCGCCCGCCACGCCGGGCACGCCGACATCATCCGCGAGGCGGTCGACGGGGCGACGATGTATGAGCTCATGGCGGCCAAGGACGACTTCCCCGACACCGACTGGATCAGGAAGTGGCGACCCCCCGCCGAGCACCCCGCGGAGTAGTACCGCGGCTCAGGCCGTGCGCCGGGGCGCGGCCTCGGCCTCTGGGCGGCGTGAGGGCCGGACGGCGATGCCGGTGCTCCGGTCGCGCGGCGCCACCGGACCGGGCCGGCCCGCTCCCGGATGGTCCCGCTCGATGGCCCGGGCGAACCGCTCGTACGCCGCCTCGGACCGGTCGCGTCCCTCCGGTCTCGGCCGCCCCTTCCAGCCCGCCCAGCACAT
>JBIOYO010000398.1:0-5869 GCA_044870175.1 Nocardioidaceae bacterium
CTCCCCGGCATCGCCGCGATGGTCGTGTTCATCTCGCGGATGGGCACCTGCTTCGTGTCGGTCCGCTACGACACCGCGTCGTTCACCGACGACGAGTCGCTCGAGCGGTGCCTGGCCGCCGGGTTCGAGGAGGTGCTCTCCGCAGCCGGCCCACCGGCCACGCCCGGGAGTAGGGGGCCGAGCGGCGCTCGCCGTACCGGCGCTGGTCCTGCGGCCGCCGGGACCGGCACGCGATGACGCACAGCCCCACGCTCCGGCTACCCGGCTCGCTGGCCGAGGTGGAGCACAGCCCGCAGGGGCCGGAGGTCGGCGCGTTCTTCGACCTCGACGGCACCCTGGTCGCCGGGTTCACCGCCACGGTTCTGACCATCGAGCGGTTCCGCAACCGCGACATCGGAGTCGGGGAGCTGCTGCGGATGCTCCGCCACGCGCTGGACTACAGGCGCGGCAAGGTCGAGTTCGAGCTGCTGGTCCGCGAGGGGGTGCGGCCCCTGGCCGGCCGTCCTGCCGCGCTCCTCGACCAGCTCGGCGAGGAGCTGTTCCGCGCCAAGATCGCGGACCTGGTCTACCCGGAGATGCGCGAGCTCGTGCGGGTGCACCACGAGCGCGGCCACACCGTCGTGCTGAGCTCGTCGGCGCTGAGCATCCAGGTCGAGCCCGTCGCGCGCTACCTCGGCATCGAGCGGGTGCTGTGCAACCGGTTCGTGGTCGACGACGACGGCCTGCTGACCGGTGAGGTGGAAGAGCCGCTGGTCTGGGCGGGTGGCAAGTCCACGGCGGTGCAGGAGTACGCCCGCCAGAACGGCGTCGACATCCGGCGCAGCTACTTCTACGCCGACGGCGACGAGGACCTCCCGCTGATGTACCACGTCGGCCACCCCCGGCCGACCAACCCGGGGCGGAGGATGGCCCGCGTCGCCGACCGTCGCGGCTGGCCGGTGCTGCGGTTCACCAGCCGCGGCGCCTCCGGGGTGCCCGCGCTCACGAGGACGGCGCTGAGCTTCGCCTCCGCCGCCCCGATCGCCGCGGCAGGCGTCGTCAGAGGGGTCTCCGCCGGGGACAAGTGGGCCGGCCTGAACGTCTTCCTGCGCAGCTGGCCGCGGCTGGTGCTGGAGATCAACGGCGTCAAGCTGCGCATCGTCGACGAGCACAACGCCCACCTGCGGCGTCCCGCCGTCTTCATCTTCAACCACCGCAACAACGTCGACCCGCTGATCGCGGCGGCCGTCGTGCGTGAGAGCTTCACCAGCGTGGCCAAGAAGGAGCTGGAGTCCAGCCCGCTGGTCGGGCCTCTGGGGAAGCTCACCGACATGGCGTTCATCGACCGCGCTGACGCGGCGGCTGCCGTCGCCACGCTCGACCAGGTCGGCACGAGCGTCGAGAAGGGGCTGTCCATCCTCATCGCGCCCGAGGGCACCCGGACGGACACCACGACGGTCGGGCCGTTCAAGAAGGGCCCCTTCCGCGTGGCGATGAAGGCGGGCATCCCGCTCGTGCCGATCGTGATCCGCAACGCCGAGTACGTCGCCGGCCGCAACGCCACGACGATCAACCCCGGTGTGGTCGACGTCGCCGTACTGCCTCCGGTGCCGGTCGACGACTGGACCCTCCGGGACCTCCCGAAGCGGATCGAGGAGGTCCGCCAGCAGTTCATCGACACGCTGGCCCACTGGCCGGAGGAGCGGTGACCCGCGTGAGCGAGCCCGCCACCGTCGAGCGGCGCGACACGGCGCCGCCAAGCGCCGCCAGCACGCTCTACCTCGCCGTCGTCCGCACCGATGTGGAGCGGTCGCTGGTGCGGGACTGGGTGACCCGCGAGGCGACCGGCGGCCCCTCCGGCCTGGTCGAGCTGCCCTCGCTGCGGGCGTCGAAGCCCGCGTTCGCGCACCTCGCCGGCCAGCTCGACGTCGACCAGAGCACCCGGCTGGTGCCGGTGCGCGTCCTGTGGCTGCCCCGCGAGCGCGACGGCCGCCGCCGCGCCACCGTGACCGACCTGCTCCTCGGGCGCAACCCCTACCAGCCGCCGGTCCGCAGCCAGGCCAGGATCGCCGCGGAGGAGCCGGACCGCTGCCCCGTCGTCGAGGCCGACGCCGCGACCGTCGGCGACCTGCGCGCCCGGTGGGGCGAGGCGGCGCCGAGCGGTGGCGCCGCCGGCTTCGCCCGCTACGTCACCAGGCGGGCCGAGCTCGCGCTGGAGCGTGCCGACCACCGGATCCTCGGCCAGCAGTACAAGACGCCTCGGCTGGTCAAGGAGGAGATCCTCAGCTCGGCCCGGTTCCGGTCCGGCCTGGAGCGGCTCCAGGCCACGGTGGGGGAGGACCGGGCCCGGCCGGAGGACGCGGAGCGGATCCTCGACGAGATGGCCGCCGGGTGGGGCCGGCTGGTCCTCGACGTTCTCCCCCGCGCCAGCCGGCTGGTCTTCGAGCGAGGCTTCGACCCGGAGCTCGATGTCGAGGACGAGCAGGTCGACCGGGTCCGCACCACCATGGACACCTACCCAACGGTGATGCTGTGGTCGCACCGGTCCAACCTGGACACGATGGTCCTGCAGACGGTGATGCACGAGAACGGGCTGCCCAAGGCGCACACGTTCGGGGGCATCAACATGGCGTTCGGGCCGATGGGCGCCATCCTGCGGCGCGGAGGCGTGATCTTCATCCGCCGGGGCATCGGGGACGACCCGCTGTACAAGTTCGTCCTGCGCCAGTACGTCGCCTACCTGGTCGAGAAGCGGTTCGCGCTGAGCTGGTCGATCGAGGGCACCCGCTCACGCACGGGCAAGATGCTCCCCCCCAAGCTGGGGCTGCTCGGCTACGTCACCGAGGCGTACCTCGACGGCCGCGCCGACGACGTGATGCTGCAGCCGGTCTCGATCGCCTTCGACCAGCTGCACGAGACCTCCGAGTACGCCGACTACGCCCGCGGCGCCTCGAAGGCCCCGGAAGGGATGACCTGGCTGGTCCGGTACATCCGGGCCCAGGGGGAGCGGCACTACGGCAAGGTCTACGTCCGCTTCTCCGAGCCGGTGTCCATGCGCGCCTTCCTCGGGGCACCCAACGGCCCGCTGGCCCAGGACGTCGCGGCCCGGCGCCTGGCGCTGTCGAAGATGGCCTTCGAGGTGGCCTGGCGGATCAACCAGGCGACGCCCGTGACGGCCGTCGCCCTGGTCACCGCGACCCTGCTCGCCGCGCGGGGCGTCGGGATGACCGCCGGGCAGGTGCACCGCGCGCTGCAGGACGCGATCGACTACCTGGACCAGATGGAGGTGCCCCGGGCGGCCTCGGTGGCCGGCCTGCGCTCGCTCGGCGGCATCCGCGGCACGCTCGACGCGCTCACCTCAGGTGGCCCGGTGACCGTCGTGGACCAGGGCCGCGAGCCGGTGTGGCTGATCGGGCCGGAGAAGCAGCTCGAGGCCACGTTCTACCGCAACTCCCTCATCCACGTGTACCTCGGCGCCGCCCTCTGCGAGCTGTCCATGCTCGCGGCAGTGGCGGCCTCAGACGACCCGGTCGAGACGTTCTGGCGGTCGGCGTACCGGCTGCGGGCACTGTTGAAGTTCGAGTTCTACTTCGAGGACCGCGAGGGGTTCCGGCGGCGGGTCTCCGCGGAGATGCTGCGTCGGGGGGAGGACTGGGAGGACCGGCTCCGGCGGGGCCGGGCCGAGGTGCGCCGGATGATCGCCGGCTACCCTCCGGTCAGCGCGCCGTTCGCGCTCCGGCCGTTCCTCGAGGCGTACCTGATCGTGATGGACGTGCTGGCGAACGGCGGCTTCGACCCGGAGACGGAGATCGACCGCGGCGAGGTGGTGAAGCGGTCGCTCGCGCTCGGCAGGCAGTACGTCGCCCAGCACCGGGTCGCCAGCTCCGAACCGGTCTCGACCCTGCTGTTCAACACCGCCCTGCAGGTCGCGGAGAGCGAGGGCCTGCTGGGCCTGGCTCCCGGCCGCCAGCAACGTGCCCGGGCCCTGCACGCGGAGCTGCGTCAGGTCGTCCGGCGCTGCGAGACCCTCGAGACCATCGCCACCCGGATCATGCTCGGCGACGGCTCCGGCTGACCCGTCGCGCCGCTCAGCCGGGCGGCGTCGAGAGGCACTGGGCGATGTAGAGCTCCTCGCCGATCCTGTCCATCAGTGCCAGCTGGGTCTGCAGGTGGTCGACGTGGGTCTCCTCGTCGGCGAGGATCCGCTCCAGCAGCACGGCGCTGGTCGAGTCCTGCTTCTCCCGGCACATCACGATGCCCGGCCTCAGCCGGTCCACGACATCCAGCTCGATGGCGAGGTCGCTCTCGAGCTGCTCGCGCAGGGTCTGCCCGACCCGTAGCGAGAACAGCCGCTGGTAGTTGGGCAGCCCGTCCAGCAGCAGGATCCGGTCCGTGAGCCACTCCGCGTGGTGCATCTCCTCGAAGGACTCCTCGCGGGTGTGCCTGGCCAGCTCGGTGAGCCCCCAGCTGTGCTGCATCTTGGAGTGCAGGAAGTACTGGTTGATCGCGGTGAGCTCGCTGGTCAGCTGCTCGTTGAGCAGCTTCAGGACGTCGGCGTCTCCGGGCATGGGCCTCAATATAGGGTGACCACGCGCCCGACGACGAAAGAGAACCCGCGTGACGCTCAGGCTCGGCCGCCACGAGTTCGCCGACGACGTCACGCTGATCATGGCGATCGTCAACCGCACCCCGGACTCGTTCTACGACCAGGGCGCCACCTGGGACGAGGGCAGGGCGTTCGACCGGGTGGCCCGGGTGGTCGACGAGGGCGCCCAGATCGTCGACATCGGCGGCGTCAAGGCCGGGACGGGCGAGGACGTGGATGCCGCCGAGGAGATCCGGCGCGTCGTCGGCTTCGTGGCGCGGGTGCGGGCGGCGTACCCGGACCTGGTGGTGAGCGTGGACACCTGGCGCGCGGAGGTGGCCCGCGCGGCGTGCGGCGAAGGCGCCGACCTGGTCAACGACGCGTGGGGCGGGCACGACGCCGGCCTGGCCGCTGCGGCCGCCGAGTGCGGCGCGGCCCTGGTGTGCACGCACACGGGGGGGATCGAGCCGCGCAGCGCGCCGCGGCCCGTCGACTACGCCGACGTGGTCGCCGACGTCATCTCCTCGACGGTCGCCCTGGCGGAGCGGGCGGTGCGCGTCGGCGTCGACCCGCGCAGCGTGCTGGTCGACCCGGCCCACGACTTCGGCAAGAACACCCTGCACTCCCTGGAGGTCACCCGCAGGCTCGGCGAGCTCACCGCGACCGGGTGGCCGGTGCTGGTGTCGCTGTCGAACAAGGACTTCGTCGGAGAGACGCTCGACCTCCCCGTCGGAGAGCGGCTCACCGGGACGCTCGCGGCGACCGCCGTCTGCGCGCTGGCCGGGGCCAGGGTGTTCCGCGTCCACGAGGTGCGCCACACCCGCCAGGTCGTCGACATGGTGCGCTCGATCATGGGCCTGCGTCCGCCCGCCCGGCTGGTCCGCGGGCTGGGCTGAGCCCGGGGCAGTTTCCCATGGGATCCAGGATCCTTGCCGCCTCCCACGACGTACGCGTCATGGGAGGCGGGTGAACTTCGTGGGCAGCGTCTCGCACGTGTCCTGGGTGCGGCCGGAGGCCGCGACGCCTCCCCGGAACGGCGGTGCGGGCTACCACCTCTCGCTCGTCGTATGTGTCGCCGGGTGGGCGGCGAGCCGTCGTATGTGTTGCCGGGTGGGGCGGCGAGCCGTCGTATGTGTTGCCGGTTGGGCGGGCGAGCCGTCGTATGTGTCGCCGACTCGACCAAGTTCGGCCGTGCGGATGCGACGGGTCGAGGTCGTCTGGGGGTGCGGATGCGACGGGTCGAGGTCGTCTGAGGGTGCGGATGCGACGGGTCGAGGTCGTCTGGGGGTGCGGATGCGACGGGTC
>JBIOYO010000399.1:0-6737 GCA_044870175.1 Nocardioidaceae bacterium
GCGGAGCTGGCGTCGACCGGGTCGCCACCTGGGACGGTGAGGGTCACTTCCGACCCGAGTTCGGCGGCGGCCTCGGCGATGATCGCGGCCGGCCGGGCGTGCAGTCCGACCGCCGAGCCGACGGTCACGGTCTTGGTTGGCATGCAGTCTCCTCGTTTCGTTGGTCGGCCGTCAGACGGTGACGGCGTCGAGCTCCTCGATCTCTTCCTTGGACTCGGTCATCGTCTTCAGCAAGATGACCACCGCTGCAGCGACCAGCATGCCCGCAATGATCGCGACGAAGAAGCCGACCTTGTTGTTGATGGCGAACAGCACGAAGATGCCGCCGTGCGGCGCGCGGCAGCCGACGTCCAGGGCCATGGAGAGACCGCCCGCGACCGCGCTGCCGGCCATGATCGACGGGATCACCCTCAGCGGGTCCGCCGCCGCGAACGGGATGGCTCCCTCGGTGATGAACGAGGCTCCAAGGGCCCACGCCGCCTTGCCGTTCTCACGCTCGGGCTCGGTGAACAGGCCGGGCCGGACCACCGTCGCGAGCGCCAGCGCTAGCGGCGGCACCATGCCGGCGATCATCACGGCGGCCATGATCTTCAGCGGCGGTGCGTCGCCGGCGGCCGTGGCCGCCTCGCCCAGCCCCGCTGTCGCGAACAGGTACGCGGTCTTGTTCAGCGGGCCGCCCATGTCGAAGGCCATCATCAGGCCGAGCACGACGCCGAGGGCAACACCGGCGCCACCCTCGCTCATGTTGGTCAGGGCGTCGTTCATCGCGTCGATGAGGCGTCCGAGTGGCTTGCCGACGATGACCACCATGATGAAGCCGGAGATCATCGTCGCGAGCAGCGGGATGACCAGCACCGGCATCAGGCCGCGCGCCCACTGTGGGACGCCCCATCCGGCGATCCAGTGCGCCACCACACCGGCCAGCACGCCGCCGATGATGCCGCCGATGAAGCCGGACTGCGGGGTGCCGAACCCGCCGAGGTCGATGGCGATCGCGCCCATGACGAAGCCGGGGGCGATGCCCGGACGGTCTGCGATGGCGTAGGCGATGTAGCCGGCCAGCGCCGGCACCAGGAACTTGAACGCCGTGGCGCCGAGCGCGAAGAAGACGGCGCCGACGTAGGCGAAGAAGCCGCTGCCGAACAGCGCGTGCTCCAGCGGTGGGTCGAACGAGCTCGGGTCCGGCAGGTTGAACAGGTTGTTGTTCTGCAGGATGTCCGCCGCCGGCCCGGTGATGTCGTAACCGCCGAAGAGGAACCCCAGAGCGATGAGCAGACCGCCCGCCGCGACGAAGGGGATCATGTACGACACGCCGGTCATGAGGACCCGGCGGATCCGCAGGCCCCAAGGCTCGTCGGCCCCGCCGCCACCGCCGGACGCCGCCGCGGCGGCGGCCGCGCTGCCCTCGACACGCGGGGCGTTCGGGTCGTCGGCGAACGCGAGCGCCTCGGCGACCATCTGGTCACCCTCGTCGATGGCACGTTTGACCCCGGACGCGACGACCGGCTTGCCGGCGAACCGGACCCGGTCCTTCACGCCCACGTCGGTGGCGAAGATGACCGCGTCGGCGGCGCTGATGGTGGCCGCGGGCAGCGGGGTGGAGCCCGCGGAGCCCTGGGTCTCCACCGCGATGTCGACGCCGGCGCGCTCGCCGGCCGCCTGCAGGGACTCCGCGGCCATGTAGGTGTGCGCGATGCCGGTCGGGCAGGCGGTGACGGCGACCAGGCTGCGCCGGCGGCCACCGCCGCCGGTCGCGGCCGGCGCGGCCGCGCCCGACGCGGTCGCCACGGGAGGCGCCGGAGGAGCCTGGTCGGCGGGCGCGGTGGCGGTGGCGGCACCGGCGGCGGGTGCCGCCGCGCCCGCCGCGGGGGCGGGGCCCTCGCCCACCACACCGAGCACCGCCGCGACCACCTCGTCCTCCGTCTTCGCGGTGCGCAGCGCCGAGGTGAAGTCGCTCTTCACCAGCGCCCGGGCCAGCTTGGTGAGGATCTGCAGGTGCGTGGCGTCGCCCCCCGCGGGGGCCGCGATCAGGAAGGCGAGGTCGGCCGGGCCGTCCTTGGCTCCGAAGTCGGTCGGCGGCGACAGCCGGGCGAAGGCCAGCGTCGGCACCTCGACGTGCGCCGTGCGGCAGTGCGGGATGGCGATGCCGCCGGGCAGGCCGGTGGCGGACGTGGCCTCGCGGGCGAGCGCGTCGTCGGCGAGGCCCCCCGCGTTGTCGCTGCGACCGGCGTCGGAGACGACCTCGGACAGGGCGCGGATGACGCCGTGCTTGTCACGGCCGAGGTCGACGTCGAGCCGGACCAGGGCGGGGGCGATCAATGAGCTGCTCATAAGGGGTTCCTCAGGTGTGTGACAGGTGGAGCCGTGTGACCTCGACCAGGTCCGGTCGGGTCTGGTCCGGGGTCGGGATGGTGGTGCCCGGCAGGCCGGCGGCGGCGCTGCCGTAGGCCACGCTAAGGCGCAGCCGGTCTTGGGGCTCGGCGCCGCGCAGGTCACCGAGCAGATAGCCGAAAAGGCTGGAGTCCCCGGCGCCGACGGTGCTGACCACGGTCGTGGGGGGCGGCTTGGCGAACCAGGCGCCGTGCTCGTCGACGAGCACTGCCCCGGCTCCGCCGAGGGTGGCCAGCACGGTGCCTACCCCGCGCTCGACCAGACGGGTGGCGGCACTCGCCGCGGCGGCCGGGTCGGCCTCGACCGCGAGAGGGTCGCCGCCGGTCATCAAGGCGAGCTCCTCGGCGTTCGGCTTCATCAGGTCGGGACGCGCGACCTCCAACCGGTCGGCGAGCGCGAGGAGCGGCTTGTCGGAGGTGTCGACCGCGACCTTCGCCGGCGTCGAGGCGAGCGCCTCCGACAGCACGGCGTACCAGGAGTCGGGTGCCCCCGGGGGCAGCGAGCCGGCCAGCACGACCCAGCTGGCGTGCTCGGCACGCGCGGCCACCGCGCTTGCCAGCCGCTCCAGGCAGGCCTCGTCGACCACGGCGCCCGGGCTGTTGATCTTCGTGGTGGTGCCGTCCGGCTCGGTCAAGGTGATGTTCATCCGGACCGGGCCGGCGGGGCGCTCGGGCCGGCAGTCGATGCCGTCGCGCAGCAGCTCGGTGACGAACGGGTCGTCGCGGTCGGCGGGCAGTACGGCGATGGTGGGCACTCCCGCCTTCATCGCGGCCCGGCTGATGTTCACCCCCTTGCCCCCTGCCTGGGAGAACGCCTCCTCGGCGCGCAGGACCCCGCCGCGGACCAGCGTCGAGGAGAGACCGATGGTGCGGTCGATGGAGGGGTTCGGCGTCAGGGTCAGGATCATGCGACAACCACCTCGATGCCTTGTGACTCCAAAGCGGATACGTCACGTGACCTGGCCATGGAGTCGGTGACCAGGACGTCGACCTCGTCGAGCTCGGCGAACCGCACGGTGTGCTCGGCCCCGAGCTTGGTGGAGTCCGCGAGGACCACCACCCTGTGGCCGCACTCCACCATCGCGTGCTTCGCGGCGGCCTCGCTGTGGTCGGGCGTGGAGAGCCCGTGCGTCTGGGTGATGCCGTTCGTGCCCAGGAAGCTGACGTCCACCCGGAGGCGGCTCAGCGCGGCGACGGTCTGCTCCCCGACGGCGGCCTGGGTGGTGCGGCGTACCCGCCCGGGGAGCAGGTAGAGCTCTACCGACGGGGTGCCGGCCAGGCGGACCGCGGCCGGCACCGAGTTGGTGACCACGGTCAGCCGCCGGTCGCGGGGGAGCCGGCTGGCCAGCCGGCTGGTCGTGGTCCCGGCGTCGAGCACCAGGCTGCCGCCGTCCCCCGGCACGAGGTCGGCGGCGGCCTTGGCGATCCGGTCCTTCTCGTCCGCGTGCGCGCGGTCGCGCTCCGACACCGCGGACTCCAGCACGGTGAGCGCCGCAGAGGGGACCGCCCCGCCGTGCACCCGGCGGACCAGACCAGCGCGCTCGAGGGCGGACAGGTCGCGGCGGATCGTCTCGGTGGTGACGTCGAAGGCCTCGGCAAGGTCGGTGACGGAGAGCCGGCCCCGCTCGGCCACGAGCGTGGTGATGGCCTGCTGCCGCTCCTCGGCGTACATGCCACTCCTTCGGGATGGGCCCTCTGACCTGCGGTTCTGTGTTTCTGTTGTTCTACGCCCGATCGTGTTGGCTGTCAAGGGGGGAGCAGGACTATGGTGACGGTCATGTCCGGTCTTGAGAACCCCCCAGCCTCTCCCGACCCCGCAGCGACCTCCTCGGGGACCTCCTCGGGGACATCCTCCGGGTCCCCGGTCACGCTCTCCGGAACGCCGGTCGTGCCCGGCGTGGTCTGGGCCCCCGTCGTGCCGGCGAGCACGCAGATCTCGCCCGCCGCGATCTCGGCGTTCCAGAGCCAGCCCGCCGTCGACGTCGACGAGGCCATGGCCCGCTTCGACGCGGCCGTGGACAAGGTCGCCACCGGCCTGAGCGACCGGGCGGCGAAGGCGAGCGGCGCGGCCGCGGAGGTCCTCGCGGCCACCGCCGGACTGGCGCGCGACAAGGGCCTGCGCGCCACCGTGCGCAAGGCGGTCACCGGGGGTGACACCCTGCTCACCGCGCTGCACGACGGCGTCGAGCAGTTCGCCGCGCTCTTCGCCCAGATGGGCGGCCTGATGGCGGAGCGGGTGACCGACCTCCGCGACATCGAGAAGCGGGTCACCGCGCGCCTGGTCGGCGAGCCCGAGCCGGGCGTCCCGACCCCCGGTGCGCCGTCGGTGCTCGTGGCCGAGGACCTCGCGCCGGCCGACACCGCTGGGCTCGACCCGACCCTCGTGGTCGGGCTGGTCACCGAGAAGGGCGGCCCGACCAGCCACACCGCGATCATCGCCCGCCAGCTCGGCATCCCGTGCGTCGTCGGCGTGCATGACGCGTTGACCCTGCCCGCGGGCGTGCTGGTCCTGGTCGACGGGGCCGCCGGCACCATCGCGACCGACGTCGACGAGGCGGACGCGGCCCGGCGCGTGGCCGACGACCAGCGAGCGCGCGCGGCGCTCGCGTCGTGGTCCGGACCGGGCACGACCCGGGACGGCACCGCGGTCAAGCTGCTGGCCAACGTCGCCGACGGGGAGTCCGCGGTCAAGGCGGCGGAGGGTCCGGTCGAGGGGGTCGGGCTGTTCCGCACCGAGCTGTGCTTCCTCAGCCGCAACGAGGAGCCCACCGTCGAAGACCAGGCCGAGGTGTACGCCGAGGTCCTGGCGCCGTTCGCCGGACGGTACGTCGTCGTGCGGACGCTCGACGCCGGCTCGGACAAGCCGATCAAGTTCGCAACCAAGGAACATGAGGAGAACCCCGCCCTCGGCGTCCGGGGGCTGAGGCTGTCTTTCGACAACCCCGGCCTCCTGGAGCGCCAGATCGAGGCGGTCGCCCTGGCCGCGAAGCAGACCGGCACCGAGACCTGGCTGATGGCGCCGATGGTGGCCACCGTCGCCGAGGCGACGGACTTCGCCGAGAAGGTCCGCGCCCACGACCTCAAGGCCGGGATCATGATCGAGATCCCGTCCGCCGCCCTCCTGGCGCACCAGATGCTGGAGGTCGTGGACTTCTTGTCGATCGGAACCAACGACCTGACCCAGTACACGATGGCCGCGGACCGCATGGCCAGCGACCTCGCCCACCTGACCGACTCGTGGCAGCCGGCCGTGCTGCAGCTGATCGCCATCACCGCCGAGGCCGGCAAGCAGGTCGGCAAGCCGGTGGGCGTCTGCGGCGAGGCGGCCGCGGACCCGACCTTGGCCACCGCGCTGGTCGGCATGGGCATCACGTCGCTGTCCATGGCGAGCGCCGCCGTGCGTCCCGTCGGCGCCACCGTCGCGTCGATCACCATGGACGACTGCGAGCACGCGGCCGAGGCGGCACTGGGCGCCACCGACCCGCGCGCCGCGCGCGAGGCGGTCCGCGAGGTCCTGGCCAAGGCCGCCGGCACCTGAGAGGCACTGCGCCAGACCGCGGCAGCGGCACCCCACGGCACCGCGGAGCCGGTGACCACCACCGGACACGGGCGGCGATGCTGGACGCGCCCGGGCACGGCGCATTACCCGCCCGGCACGAGCGCCCGTGGGTGTAGTCGGCTGACCTGGTGCCGGCTCAGACCCCCAGGAACGCCAGCACCGCGAGCACGCGGCGGTTGTCGTCGATGTCGACGGGCAGGTCGAGCTTGGTGAAGATGCTCGTCGTGTGCTTGGCGACCGCCTTCTCCGACACCGTCAGCTGGGCGGCGATGGCGGTGTTGGAGCGGCCCTGGGCCATGAGCTGGAGGACCTCGCGCTCCCGCGAGGTCAGGAGTAGGAGCGGGTCGTCGCGGCGTGGCTGCATCACGCTGGCGACGACGTCGGGGTCGAGCACCGTGCCGCCGGCGGCCACCCTGCGCAGGGAGCTGACGAAGTCGGCGACGTTGGAGACCCGGTCCTTCAGCAGGTACCCCACTGACCCGCGCCCGTCCTGCAGGAGCTCGCGGGCGTAGAGCCGCTCGACGTACTGCGAGAGCACCAGCACGGGGAACCCCGGCCGCGCCCTCCGCACCGCGATCGCCGCGCGCAGACCCTCGTCGGTGAACGTCGGCGGCAGGCGGACGTCGACCACGGCCGCCTCGGCCGCCGGGTCGCGCAGGGCGCGCTCGAGGCCCGGCAGGTTGTCCACGGACGCGACCACGTCGAACCCGTGGGCCTCCAGCAGCCGGGTCATCCCCTCCCGGAGGAGGGCGTGGTCCTCACCGAGGACAACGCGCACGGCACCTCCA
>JBIOYO010000400.1:0-12477 GCA_044870175.1 Nocardioidaceae bacterium
GGTACCGGAAGACGGTGTCGGCGGGGGCGGGGGCGAGGGGGGCACGCGGACGGGGCGACTGGGCGATCGACACGTCGGCGGCGTCGGACCACGCGTCGAGCTGGGCTCCGCGCAGGCTGGCCACCTCGGCGACCGGCGTGCCCTGAGCGCCGAAGAAGGCCGACAGGCCGCTGTCGGAGCTCGTCGCCGGGGCCTGCACCGTGACGTCGTCGCCGGGCGGGACCGGGTGGGAGAGCTCCAGCAGGGCGAGCTCTGGTCCTCCGTCTTCGGTGCCGCGAACCAGGTCGACCCGTGTCGCCGCGATCCGCTCGGTCAGGCCGTCCGGCGACGAGACGGTCACGACGGCGCCCACCTCGTGGGTGTCTTCCATCGCCTCCGTCGGCAGATGGTTCGCCGGCGCGAGCACTCCCCACCCCTTTGGTCGGCTGTCGCCCTGCGAACCGCCGGATGGTGCTCCGCGAGCGACGAGCACTCCGGACCCGCGTCCGCTGGTGGTCGGTCCGCCATCGCGCGGCCGGGTCCACAGGTCGACGACCACACTCGGCCCCTCTGCCGTGACGTCTTGTTGGTACCTGGCGGCGAGGCGACGGGTGTGCTCGGCGGTGTGAGGGTCGAACGTGGCGACCGCCCCCGGGCGGGTGGCCCGGGACAGGAGCGCGGCGGCCTGCACCGGGTTGCCCTGCCGGCCGGCGGAGATGCCGGCGCAGCGCGTCAGGGCCGGGGTGACAGGATCGGGTCGCCCGCTCGAGGCAGCTGCGCGCTCTCGCCGGCGGAGGATGTCCTCGAGTTCGCCGGCGGCGGCCTGCAACGCGGTGGAGCCGCCCAGCGCGAGGCTTGCGCCGACGTCGGACCGGGCCAGCAGGACCTCCCCGTCCCGCTCCTCGGCTCGGGTGCGAGGTGGCAGGACACGGATGGTCAGCGGCGGGCCCTGCACCACGTGGTCGAGCACGCCGTCGCCCGCGGGGAACGTGAGCACCGGGGTGAGGGCGTAGCCGCCGGGGTCGGGGAAGGTGAAGCCGCCCGATCCATAGCTCAGGTTGGCGTTGGTGTGCATGGACTCGCCGTAGGCGAGGTCGACCACCTCCGCCCGGGAGGCGGAGAAGCACCGCTCCAGCATGGGCGCGAAGGACCGTGCTCCGTCGGCGACCCGTGCGGTCGACGCCCCGTCCCTGGGCGGTGAGCTGACCAGGACCTCCAGCTGGCCGGCCTTGATGTCCAGCGCGTGCCGCGCCACCGGCACACTGTGGGGGCCGGTGTTGAGCAGGTTCACGCCGACGAAGACCGGCTGACCGTAGGAGAAGTCGGTCCCTCCCAAGGGAGGAGTCAGCCACAGCTGGAGGCCGCTCCAGGGCTCGTCCGGCGCGGCCGGGGACCGCGAGCCGGCCGCCGCCAGTACACCGCCGACCCGAACGCCGATCCGCCTGGAACGACCTGTGAGCGAGCGGCGTGGTGCAAGAAGGCGAGCTCATCGGTGTCGAAGCGGCCCTCACCGAAGGCCGCCCAGTACTCGTCCTCATTCCCGCCGCCTCGGTACCGCCAGGGGTAGTTCATCACCGAGGTCGAGCTTGACCTGCGCAGGTCTCGCCCGAACCGGTGCCTCAGGTTGAAGGCGTGCCCCAGCTCGTGCAGAGCGCTGTGCAGGATCGTCAGCTCGGCGCGGTCCCGGTCGCCCTCGTCGCTGGCGGCGGGGTCGACGAACACGGCGGCGCCCTGGCGCGGGAACGGGCCGGTGAGGTCCATCATCACCCCTCGCAGCGCGTCCTTGTCGGTGCGCGAGAGGACCAGCAGGTGCAGGTCCCAGTCCGGGCGGTCGAGCCCGCGGCCCGCGGTCCTGCCCATCACGTCGTTCAGGGTCGCGAAGATGTCGGACTCAGCCCAGCCACCCTCGGCACGGGGGATCGACGCCGCCATCCGCAGGTCCACCGCGAACCCCGCGCGGCCCAGCGAGCCGACGATCCGTTCGGTCACGGACTCCACGCGTACGCCGGTCGTGGACCGCTCTGGGTCCGTTCCGGCTGGGTCGGACCCGGCGCCCTCCTCCACGGCGACCTCCAGGGCGACCTCCCGGAGTGCCTCACCGGCGTAGGCCGCGTGAATCACGACCGGACCGCTGAAGCCGGGCGCGCCGGCCTCGTCGTCCGCGGAGAGACTGACCTGGACCCCGCCGTCCAGCAGCGACGACGGCTCCACAGCGAGCGTGCCACCGGACACCTCACCCGTCGCGCCGGTCCAGTCGATCTCGATCGCCCCACCCCACGGTGGAGTGTCCAGGTCGTCCTTCACGCTCCTGAAGGAGCCATAACCGGCCGCCGTCTCCGGCCCCGTGGACTGGACGTCGCCGCTCACGATCCGGCGCGGCGCCTCGACGTCCTCCCCAGCCTCGGTGAACCCCTGCACGTCAACCCGCAGCTCCAGCCAGAGTCGGCCATTGGTTCCCACGTAGCGCCCGTCTGCGATCGCCGCGTTTTCGAGTTGCGCCACACCACTCACCCTCTCCCACCGTTGCGTCCGACCATGGCCCGCGGCCACGCGATGGTCAATGCTCGCCCGGCACACCGGGTCGAGTCGTCATCCCGGAGTGGGAGGACTTCGGTCGGCCTCAGGTATGACGCACGCTCGCCGCCATCGGCTGCGGCTCCCGACGCGTCGTCACAGCCCCTGCAGCAACGGCTCCCGCCGGAGCCGCTGGAACGCCCGCAGCCGGGTGGGTCCGATGCTGCCGATCGGCATCGAGAGCCGGTCGGCCAGCTCGCCGTAGGCGCCGTGAGCGCCGTCCAGGCTGAGCATCCCGCGCAGCAGCCGCGCCTGGCGGTCGGGCAGCACCGTCAGGGCACGCCGGACAGAACGAACCAGCTCGCGCTCCTCCACGCACGTGGTGGGGTCGGTTCCCATCTCCTCAGGGATCGCGCGGCGCGCTCCATCGACGCCGCCTGCCACGTCGACCGGGACGCATCGGCCGCGCTGACGGTGGGCCAGAAGGATCTCCCGCCGGCAGGTCGTGGCCAGCCAGCCGGGGAGCGCCTGCGGCTCACGCAGCGCGCCGATGTGCTCGAAAGCCTTCAGCCAAGTCTGCTGCACGACGTCACCGGCCTCGTGCTCCCCGAGCCGCGACCCAAGCGCCAGGCCGCGCAGCATCGGCGTGAACCGCCGGTAGAGCGCGGCCCACGCCGACTCCTCGCCGGCCCGGGCACGCGCGACCAGCATGACGAGGGTCTCCTCGCGCGAGTCCCCGGCCTCCCGGCCGACCCACTCCGGCCCCGTTACCTCTGAATGGTTGTGCATCTGCCCTCCCCCGGTCACCTTGACGGGACCCTGGAGCTCTGGTCACCTTCAAACCAAGGCTGGGCTCCCGACCGGGTCCTGCCATCGCCGCCTGGCCTGAACCTCGGGGTACCGCCACGGGGCGAGAAGACGCCGCTCAGTTCCGCTGGAGGCGTAGACCCGTGACCGCCGATCGCGACGATTCGCCGACCCCACGGATGCGCCCCGGCGCCAGCCCAGCCCAGCCCAGGGCGGCCGAGTGTTGCGGTGTCGCCTTCGGGTGGAGGCGCCAGAGGGAGCCGGGGATGCCAGCGTTGTGCAGATGTATGCCACCCCGCGCCATACCTCCCCGGTCGGACATCGCAGATCACCTCCTCGTCGGATGCGGCTCCGAGCGCTTCCGGCCCACCGTGGGACGCACCGAAACGGCCGCGGGGCCGTTGGGAAGTGGAGGTGGTTCACATGCAGTCGAGGACCAAGCGTGGTGGGGCGCTCGTGCTGGCGAGTGCGCTCCTGGGCGGCGCGGGCAGCTGGCTCGCCTTCGGAGGAGCCTCGGCCGACGCGACGCCGCTCAGTCAGGGCCGGTGCTCCTTCGGATTCCGGCAGATCACGACGGCCGACGGCTGGCAGCAGCTCGGGCTGGGTGTGAGCCTGGACAACGGGGTCTCAGCTCGCCGGGTGATCGGGCAGCTGGCGGCGGACATCGGGGTAGACCCAGGCGCGGAGGTGCGAGTCGGGTACTCCGTCGACGGCGGACCGGTCCGGGAGAAGACGTTCGGTCCGGGCAACCTCGCGAACGCCAGCGAGTTCTGGGAGACGCGCAGCACCGTGGCGATCTTCCCGATGTCCGCCGGCACGCACACGGTGACGCCGTACTGGCGAATCAGCGGTGTCGCGGGGAAGAACGCCTTCTTCGAGGACGGCTGCTTCACGGTGGAGGGCCGCACGCGCTGACGTGCTGTGCGCCGTACCCGCGGGTTGGGGCGTGGCCGGGCCGCGTCGTTGCCCGCGGGTACGCCACCAGGGCGGGCCATGTCCCTCCCCCCGGCGGACATGACCCGCCCTCACGTGAATAGATGATACGTCAACCATCGCCACCACTCCTCCCTGGGTCGCTGTCGACCCTTCGACCCGGCCGGGCGGTAGCGTCCGCGCATGGGGTGGGCACCTCGTCGCGCCTGGGCGGACTTCTCGGGGATCCGGGACCCCGGCGACCGGGGACGGGCGCTGTTCGCGCTCGTCCCCTGCTTCCCTGCCGGCGAGCGTCGCCCCCTCTACGAGCAGGTCGCGGCGGCCGCGTCGGAGATCCCCGACGAAAGGGCGCGTGCCGAGTATCTGCTCGACACGCTGGGCCAGCCGGCGTACGACCCGGCGATGGAGGACGTCGGCAGCCGCCTGGTGGCGCTGGCCAGGACGCTCGGCGACCCGCTGGCCCAGGGGCTCCTGCTCGCCAGGTTCGCCCGACCGGGACCCCGGCTCGCCAAGCGGCTGGTCGCGATCGCCGCATCGCTGCCCGAGGACGCCGCCCGGGTCCGCCTGCTGACCGCCCTCCCGCACTACGCGCTGCTGGATCTTGACGCCTACCTCGACGTGGTGGAGTCCCTCGCGGAGCCCGACACCGCAGCCGAGGCGGTGCTGCCGGTCGCGCGCTACGCGTCGTCGGCCGGCGTCAGGAGGGTCGCGCGAGTCGCCGACGCGGCCGGTGACCTGCTGCGCAACGACGTACGCGTCGAGCTGGAGGCCTTCGTCGACGGCTTCGACGCCGTGGCGTCGAGGACCGAGCGCCGCCGCCGCAACGAGCGGGTCCCGGACCCGGAGCTCCGGGCGCTGTGCCAGGTTAGCGTGCTCTCGCTCGGCGCCCCGGAGGAGGAGAACCGCACGACCGCCCGCCTCGTCCTCCGGGCGGTCGAGCAGGTGGCCGGGCCGGACCTGCGGGCGATGCTGGTGGAGCGGTACGTCGGCTCGTTGCCGGGCGGCGCGCCATGGTGGGGCGGCGAGGCGCTGCGCCTGGTGCTGGGCATCGCACCGCCGCGGCTGCGGGCCCGTGGCCTGGCGGCGGTCGCGCACATCGCGGATCCACGACGCGTGCTCGAGGCGGCTGAGGCGCTGGGCGACCCGTGGGCGACGGCGACGGTGGTGTTCGCCTACCGGTACGGCGACCCGCCGGACGGCCGCGGTGCGGGGACCTGGCTGCGGCGCCTCCACGCCAACGCGAAAGCGGTTGCCGAACCCGTGCCGCGGGCGCGGTTCCTGACCCTGCTGGCCAGCCGTTGGGAGGCCCGGCGGGCCGAGCTGGCCGGCGAGGCGCTGCATGCCGCCATGGAGATCGCCGACCCCTGGGCGCGGGCCCAGGCCGCCGATCGCGTCTTCGAGCTGGCGCCCCCCGAGCCGGAGGACCTGCACCGCGAGCTGGAGCTGGCCCGGCAGCTGCCGGACCCACGGCGTCGCGCGCGTGCGGCCGCGCGGCTGGCGCGGCACCTGCCCCGACCCGAGGCCGAGCGCATCATCGACGGCGTACTCGCAGAGATCTGGGAGACTGTGCCGCACCCGGACGTCGCCGCGACAGTGCGCCTGGTCGTGGCCGACGGGCAGGTCGAGAGCTGGCGCGCGGAAGGGGACCCGTGGTGAGCGAGACCATGTTCTGCCGGTACGAGCGGCGGTCCTTCCCCGCGTCGGAGTTCACCGAGGACCCTGACTGGGGGACCGTGCACGAGGTCGAGCCGAGGCACACCATCCTGGGCACGCCCACCGACGAGGACTGGCAGCTCGAGCAGACGGGCGGGGCGTGACGGAGGACTGGCCGGTCCCCCCGACGGTCTCCACTGGCGAGGACCGTGACGTGGTGCTGGCGCTGTACCAGGCGCGGCTCGAGGACGTCGTCAACCGGCGCAACGCCGAGTACGCCGCCGACGCGGCCCGGGAGGCGCGCGAGGCCGCGATGGCTGACCAGGCGGTCGCGGCCGAGGACCGGCTGCGGGAGGCCGTGCACGCGGCGTATCTGGACGTCGCGCGCTCCACACTCGACCGCATGCTCAAGCGGGCCGACCTCGTGGTGACGATCGCGGCCGGCGCCGGGGCGATCTACACGACCGTGCTCGGGCTCGCCTACTCCGCCGACTCGCACCCGGTGTCAGCGGTGGCTGCCGTTCCGGCGCTGTTCCTCGCCCTGGCGCTGGTGCTCAGCGCGTTCTACGCCGGGTTCGTCAGCCGCGAGGCCCGGCGCGGCATGCCACTTGCGTCGGGGACGTCGGCGAAGGTGCAGCATCGTCGGCTGGCCGACTTCGTCGCCTGGGTCAACGGCACCGCGCTCGACCGGAGCTGGGCCCTCCAGGTCGCGATCCTGTGCCTGTTCGTCGGGACGTCCACGATGCCGGTCCCGTTCCTCGCGCACGGTCAGGTCGCCCTGGTCGTCGGGGCGCCCGTGGTCGCGGCGGTGGCCGGGGTCGCGCTGTTGCGGCGCCCGCGCCGCGCCTCCAAGCCGTAGCGGTCCTCGCCGGGTCAGCCCGGGGCGGCGATCGCGTGTGCCGCGTTGACCAGCTCCTGTCGCGCGGTCCTCGGCACGTCCTCGCCGAGCGCGCTGATGACGACCGCCCATACCGGGTCGTGGCCGGACCGCACCAGCGTCCCCGCGCAGGAGACGCCCTGCCGGAACTCCTCGTGCTCGACCACCACGGCCGCCCTCGGCAGCGCGGCGAGGTCGGCGTCCAGCTCGTCGGCGTCGGTGCGCGTGTTCGGGGTGAACGCCCGCAGACCGGCCTCGGCGAGGAAGGCGCGGCGCTCCCTCCGGGGCAGCGAGACGAGCAGAGCCTGGCCGAGCGCCGTCGCGTGCGCCGAAACCGCGAGGCCGCGCTCGAAGTCCTCCAGGTACGGCGACCCGGGGCCTTCGACGTAGTCGGCGACGACGACCTCGCCGCCGCTGAGCCTTCCGAGGTAGGAGCTGTACCCGGTGTGGGCAGACAGCACTCGCAGCACCTCGTGAGCGGTGGGCGGCTCGCCGAGGCCGGACAGTCCGTCGTAGAAGCGTTGGGTCACCTCCGTGCCGGCGGCGTACGTCCCGTCGGGGTGGCGCTCCAGATACCCCTCGTACGCGAGGGTGCGCACCAGGTGGTAGGTGGTCGAGATGTTCAGCTCGCACCGCCGGGCGATCACCTTCACGGGCAGCCGAGGCCGCGCGGCGACCGTCTCCAGCACGCGCAGGGCCCGTGAGACGCTCTGGACCAGGTCTTCGGGACGGTCACGCGCGTGGTCCATGCGGTGCTCCTCGTCCGCCTCCGCCAGTGCCCCGAGGTCTGAACCCTACTGCGAGGCCACCGACGAGCGAATGCCGGAATGTGCCCGTCCACCCGATTTCGCGATGCGAAATCCCGTGCCTGGTGGACGGCCACGCCCCGCCGGAGACTGGCGGCGTACCCGCAGGAGGGACCGTGACCCCACCAGTCGACGCGACCATCAGCGACGTGTTGCGCGCGGTCTACGACCCCTGCTGCCGCGAGAAGGGCATCTCGGTGGTCGACATGGGGCTGCTCCACCGCGCGGAGGTCGAAGACGGCGTCGCGCGCGTGGAGCTGGTGCTCACCTCGGGCTGGTGCCCTTTCGCGACGCGCGTGCTCACCGACGTCGAGTCCGCCGTCCGCTCACTGCCCGGTGTGGCGGACGCGTCGGTGGAGGTCGTGTGGAGCGAGGCGTGGAGCCCCGACCGGCTCAGCGAGTCGGCGCGCGCGCGGCTGCGCTTCCTGCCCGACCCCCGCGCCGTCCCCGACCGCGCGGCGTACCTCTCCCAGCACCAGCCGACACCAGCAGGAGGACCATCATGATCGGCGACGCGTTCGTGTTCGACGGGGTGGCGCACCCGTTCAACTTCGAGGCGGAGAACGCGCGTGGACCTGCCGGCCAGATGTTCTCCAACCACCTGTATGCCTTCCATGCGACGCTGACCCCTGAGGGCAAACCGGTGATGTCCGCCGATGAGTTCCTACGCAAGTGGAGCGTCGAGGAGATCCACGAGATGGTGTACGGCGGCTCCGACACCGACATGCTCGTGGCGATGCCGCTGCCGCTCACAGACCTCTACAAGGACGGCCTCTCCCCCTGGACCGAGTGCGCCAAGCTCGCCCAGCTCGACCCGGACCGCACGGTGCTGTGGGGCACGGTCAACCCGCTCGAGGGCAAGACCGCGCTCGACGACGTCACCCGGCAGGTCGAGGAGTACGGCGCGAGGGCGTTCAAGTTCTACAACGTCCGCTACGAGGACGGCGGCCAGGTGCCGTGGCGGATGGACGACCCCCAGATCGCCTTCCCCGTCTTCGAGCGGATCCAGGAGCTCGGCGTGAGCCTCGTCGGCGTGCACAAGGGCGTCCCGCTCGGCCCTCAGATGATCGAGCACACCCAGACCTGGGACATGGACGGCGCCGCCGGGGCCTTCCCGGACATCAGCTTCGTGATCTACCACGTCGGCCTGCCATTCATCGACGAGACCTGCTGGCAGCTGATCCGCTACCCGAACCTGTACGCGTCGCTAGCCGCCTCGGTGAACTTCATCGTCCGGGCGCCCCGGTTGTTCGCCGAGCTGCTCGGCAAGCTGCTGTTCTGGTGCGGCGAGGACAAGATCGTGTACGGCAGCGAGACGCCGATCTGGCAGCCCCAGTGGGCGCTCCAGGCGTTCTGGGACTTCCAGATCCCTCAGGACCTGTGTGAGGGCTACGGCTACCCGCCGCTCACCGACCAGGCCAAGCGGAAGATCCTCGGTGAGAACCTGCTCCGCCTCCACGGCATGGACGTCCCCGGCACCATCGCCCGGCTCGGACGCACCGGGACCGCCTAGCTCGGCGGGATTGTGGCCGCAGACTGCAACCTCCCCCGGCGTGTCGGTGCCGGCATCGGCCCCTCTGACCAAGTCGTGCATGGATCGGCCACAGCCCTGCCAACCTCCGCCTCCACGGCATGGACGTCCCCGGCAGCGTCGACCGGCTCGAGCGCGACGGAGCCGGGTGGCCGCAGGCGACGGCGATCTGCCGGTCAGGCGTTCATGACCACCTTGAGCGCCTTGGTCTCCGCCGGACGGGAGAAGACATCGTAGGCCTCCTCGATCTCGGCCAGGGTGAACGTGTGGCTGACGAACTCCTCGACGCGGAGCTTGCCCTGGGCGACCATCTTCAGCAGCGTCCCGGTCGTGTTGGTGTTCACCAGGCCCATGGCGATCACGATGTTGGAGATCCACAGGTCCTGGATGGGGAGCGTGACCTCCTTGCCGTGTACGCCGACGTTGGCCACGCGACCCGCGGGACGGACGAGGTCCAGGCACATCTGGAACGTCGCCGGGATGCCGACCGCCTCGATGGCGACGTCGACGCCGAGCCCGTCGGTCATGGCCACGACCTGCTCACGCCAGTCGGAGTCGCTGGACAGGACGCCGTCGGTGGCGCCGAGCGACCTGGCCTGCTCGACGCGGTTCGGGTCCAGGTCGATGGCGACGACCCGGGACGGCCCGTAGAGCTGGGCGGTGGCGATCGCGGCCAGGCCGACCGGCCCCGCCCCGACCACGGCCACCACGTCACCGGGCTTTACCCCGCCGTACTGCACGCCGATCTCGTGACCGGTGGGCAGGATGTCGGAGAGCAGCACGCCCTGCTTCGCCGACACCGAGTCGGGCAGCTTGTAGACAGAGGTCTCGGCGTACGGCACCCGGACATACTCCGCCTGCGTGCCGTCGATCAGGTGCCCGAAGATCCAGCCGATCCCGGACGCGCCCTCCTCGCCCAGGCAGTGGGAGAACACGCCCTGCTTGCAGAAGTCACATCGTCCGCACGCCGAGATGCACGAGACCACCACCCGGTCCCCGACGGCGAGGGTCTCCACCGCCGAGCCGACCTCGGTGATCCTGCCGACACCCTCGTGGCCGAGCACGCGGCCGGGCGTCACCGCCGGGACGTCGCCCTTGAGGATGTGCAGGTCGGTGCCGCAGATCGTGGTGGTCTCGATCTTGACCACCACGTCGGTGGGCCGCTGGATGGCCGCGTCCGGGACCTCCTCCCACGACTTCTGCCCCACACCCTTGTAGACCAGTGCCTTCATGACCGCGCGCCTTCCCTCGGATTCTCGGCGCCGGCCGGGGCGGCGCGGCACCCTGTCCTTCCGGACGCTAGGGCGGCGGGCCTGCCAGCGGCACGGCCGTCAGTCCCTTGTGCATGGGACCTTGACGCGCGACGGCTCCGGCGACTGCGGACTCGAGGCTGTGTCCAGGGCTGGGTTTCGCCGCTCTGCGATGGCTGAGCCCTTCGACGGAGCTCAGGAACCACCGGTCGAGCCGCTAGGCGAGACCGTGTCGAAACCCGATGAACATGGGCACGGACTCTGCCACCGCCCACCTTGGTTTCGACACGGCTCGCAAGCTCGCCGGCTCAACCAACGGCGGGCCTCGCTCGCCGGCTCAACCAGCGGCGGGCTTCGCGCACCGGCTCAATCAGCGGCCAAGGCTGCGTCCATGGCTGGCTATCGCCGCCCTGCGATGGTTGAGCCGGTCGAGCCGCTAGCGTTCCTTGGTTGTCGAGGTTTTGGCGTTTGTCTTGAGTTTCAGGCGGCGTTTCCCATGCGGGCGTTGGTGATGTAGGTGGTCAGATGGCGGTCGATGGTGGTCAGGGCGGCGCGGAGGTCGGGTGGTGCGGGTGGCTGGTCGGCGGCGATGAGGGGTCGAAGCAGCCGGTTGTGCACCTTGGTGTAGAAGACGGCGATGCGTTGACCGTCGGCGGTGAGTTGGTAGGTGTTGGTGCCTGGCTGGCGGTGGATGAGGCCGTTGCGGCGGAGCCGGGTGAGGTCGTAGCTCATCTGGTTGGTGGTGTAGGGCTGATCGCCGAGCAGGTAGTTCACCTGGGCGCGGAGGCTCCGATGGGTGAACCCGAGGGCGTTGATGAGGCTACACAGGGCGCCGAGCAGGGCCATGACCCGAGGATCGCCGAACCGAAGTGCGGGCGACCTCCTGCCGTCCTGAGTGAGGCTGGCCTGTGCGACCCGCTCAAAGGCTGGGCTCGCAAGGACACAGCCCTGCCCGACACGTTCAGTATCGAGCAGTCGGGAGTTGATGGCACGGGCTTTGGCGTGGAGCTCGCTGAGATGGTGCAGGCGGCGCTGGCAGCCCAGGTCGCGGGGGTCGTTGACCACGGTCTCGATCCGCAGCGCACGGCCGTCCTTGAGGTACTGCTTGATCCGGGAGTGCTTGTAGTAGCCGTTGAGGGTGACCCCGACGGTGTCGCGAGTGTCGATCCGGCTGTGGTAGAGGGGCTCGACCTTGGGTGGGCGACCTTGACGGCGGGGGTGCCCGGTGAAGATCAGCTCGACTCGGTTGGGTCGGCCGATGTCGATGTTGTCGGCGACCAGGGCGTCGACGAACGCCCGGGCCCGGCGCGGGGCGTCGAAGGCCAGCGTGCGGGAGGTCTCGACCTGCCGCATCGAGAGTTCCCACCAGTACCCGGCGGCCCGGTCGGCGTCGGTCAGCGGCGACGGCAACACCGGCATCCACCGGTCGAAGAAGTCCTGGATCTGGTCCGGGCCGAGCTGGTCGCAGATCGCCTGCAACCCCGCCGGGTCGGCGCAGGCGGCGAACCCGTTGGACAGCTCGGTGAACTCGATCCCGGCCCGGGCGGCTTGGCGCTTGGCCCACTCGTGGCCGTTGACCCAGACCTTGGCCGGGTAGGGAAAGTAGGCGCACACCTTGATCGAGGACGGGCCGAACTCCTCATCCCACAGGTAGAAATAGAAGCAGGTCACCCGCCGGGAGGCCTTGGTGAAGCTGAACCACACGCCCAGCGAGTCGCGTCCGTAGCGATGCTCGGTGGCGGCGAACACGCTTTGGTACTCCTGAGCCACGCCGATCGCGGCCACCCCGGACCGGCCGGTCCTGGCCTGCGCCGCCAGGTATGGACGCATCACCTCGATCTTCCGGGCATTCTTCTCGAACCGCACAACCGGGACCTGGTTCGCCGTGGCGAACGCGTGGACAGCCCGGCGGAACCGGGTACCGATCTGCTCCATGATCGCCGGCGATGGCAACGGCTTGCCCAGGTGCCGGGTCATGAACGAGGCCACCTGACCACCAACCTGCAGGGTCGGCACATACGCGTTCAGATACACCCGGTCCAAAGACACAAGGTCCAACACCACGTGACCATCCAGCACCTGGTTAACCGTCACCACCCCAGCCGCACCAGCCATAGCCACAGCCTG
>JBIOYO010000401.1:0-4277 GCA_044870175.1 Nocardioidaceae bacterium
ATCGTCCGCGGGTCCAGCGCCCTGACGAACCCGGGGTCCCCGCCCTTGTAGGAGCAGGTGGGCTGGCCCTCGCCGTCCACGCTGGCCAGGAAGAACATGTCCCTGGACTCGACGAACGCGATGTCGCTCTCGTCGAGGGCGTCGGCGACCAGCCGCTGCTCGATCCGGTCCGCGATGCGCCGGGAGTCGAAGCGGTCCTGCAGATCCCGTTGCTCAGCTGAGTACCTCACGCCCGCAACGCTAGACGCCGCGGGTTGCGGAGACCTTGCGAACCCCAGCATCCGGCGGTCAGTCGTCGCGCTTGGCGTTGGCCACCAGGGCCCGGCGCAGCTGGTAGATGCGCAGCGAGCCGGGGATGGCGACCAGGAGCACCCCGACCACGGCGGCGAGCAGGACCGCGACCGCCAGCGGCATCTCTCCCTCCCAGCCGAAGAAGCGGAACTGCACGGGGTCGGAGTTCTGCATGATGAACACCAGCAGCAGGACCATCAGGACGGCGGCGAGGACAGCGCCCACCCACGCCGCGCTGCTCCGGGTGCGCCGGACCCGGCCCTGGTCGTCGAAGCCGGCCGGACGACGCCGCGAGGCCGGCTCCGGGACGTCCCCGGTGGTGGACCCGGTGGTGGGCCCGGTGGTGGGCCCGGTGGTGGGCTCGGTGGTGGGCTCGGTGGTGGGCTCGGTGGCGGGCTCGGTGGCGGGGTCTCGCCGCGCGGGCGTGGGCACGGTCCGCTCGGGTGGCGGGGCATCCGGCGGAGCCGCTGCGCGGATCGGGTCCGGGGACTGGCTGGGGTCGGGCATCGGGGTTTCCTCCGTGCGGCTCCTCCGTGCGAGGAGGACTCCTCGGTTGTACCCGACGCGGCCTTCGCGGAACCAGGCCGGCGCGACCCGGCGTGTGGAGCGGTTTGGCATCCTGGCCGTCATGAGCGAGCGGAGCGAGCCGGCTTCCCTGCGGAGGCGACCACCGGTCACCGCACCGCAGCGCCGGCGACCACGTGCCCGGCGACGCCCGACCAGTCCGGGCGACCTCCGTCGGCCTCGCCCCGCGTCCACACGGGACGAAGGACAGTGAGCGAGATGGGCGGGTCCAGGTCGGCGGCGGCACGCCTCGGCCTGGAGATCCTGGGGTGGGTGCTCGTGGCCGCGGGGATCGCCGCCCTCGTGCTCCCCGGGCCGGGCCTGCTCCTGCTCGCCCTCGGCCTGTGGGTGCACTCGAAGAGCTACACGTGGGCCGACCGGCTGCTGGACCCGGTCAAGCGCGCGGCGTACAAGGCCGCGGCGGAGGGCGTCCAGTCATGGCCCCGGATCGTCCTCTCCGCGCTCGGCGCGCTAACGATCATCGGGGTGGGCGTCGTGTGGGGCATCCACCCGGCCGCTCCCCGCTGGTGGCCCGTCGCGGACCGCTGGTGGCTGCTGGGCGGCTGGGGCACAGGAGCGTTCCTGATCGCCTCCGGGCTGCTGGCGCTGGGGCTGCTGGGGTGGAGCATCAAGAACTTCCGGTACGGCGAGAAGACGCTCGAGGAGGTCTACGAGGAGAAGCACCTCAACGACTGAGGCGTTCTCGCGGCCTCACGGAAGGAGGCCCTGCGCGCAAGGGGGGATGGGCGCAAGGCCTTCGCGGTGCTCTCCTGCGGCGCCGATGCCTTCCGGAGCCCTGGTGCCGGTCGCACTGGGCGGATGGGGGGAGTCGCCCGGGGTGACCGACGGCACCGTGGTCAGCCTCTCATGCCAGCGTGGTTTGTGCTACTGAGGAGACTGGTGTGGCGGCAGGTCAGGTCACGGCGAGCTGTCGTCCGGTCTGTCGGGCAGGGTCGCCGGCGGCACGCCGGAGCCGCCCGGGTTCACGCCGCCCATCTGGCCGGTTCCCGCCCCGGGACCACCCCACCGCCCCGGCATGCCACCGGGACCACCTGGCCCGGCGTCGCCGGTGCCGTTCGCGACGGCCGCCAGCGCGGTCCCGGCGCCGGCGGCCAGAGCCACCGCGGCGACCGCGGCGACGACGGTCGTCCGCAGGGACCAGGTCCGTGAGGCCCGGACGTCGGAGGGTGGCTGATCGTTCATGCCGGCCAGCGTGACCAGCGTCGCTGTGTGGGTCCTGTGTCGCCGCTACTCGTCGGGTGTGGACGAGCCGCATCCTTCACAGCGGCCACACAGCAACCTCCTAGGAACCCCGGTGTCCCGTGCGAGACAGTGCAGGAATGGCAGGGATGGAGACCCCGACGTTGGTGCGTCCGGACGGCTCGCCGGTCCACGTCCTCGTCGTCGACGACGAGCCGAACATCGCCGAGCTGGTCGGGATGGCGCTGCGCTACGAGGGCTGGCAGACCTCCGTCGCCCACTCCGGCCTGCAGGCGGTCTCCGCGGCCAGGGACGTCAAGCCCGACGCCGTGGTGCTGGACATGATGCAGCCCGACATCGACGGCATGGAGGTGCTGCGCAGGATGCGCGGCCACCTCCCCGACGTACCGGTGCTGTTCCTCACCGCCCGCGACTCCGTGGAGGACCGGGTGGCCGGGCTGACCGCCGGTGGGGACGACTACGTCACGAAGCCGTTCTCCCTGGAGGAGGTGGTCGCGCGGCTGCGCGCGCTGATGCGCCGCTCCGGCGCCTGGACCAGCGCGGAGCGGTCGGTGCTCACCGTGGGCGACCTCGTGCTCGACGAGGACAGCCATGAGGTGACCCGCAGTGGCGACGCGGTGAGCCTCACCGCGACCGAGTTCGAGCTGCTGCGCTTCCTCATGCGAAACCCGCGCCGGGTGCTGTCCAAGGCCCAGATCCTGGACCGGGTGTGGAACTACGACTTCGGCGGCCAGGCCAACGTCGTCGAGCTGTACATCTCCTACCTGCGCAAGAAGATCGACGCAGGTCGCAGCCCGATGATCCACACGATGCGCGGGGCGGGGTACGTCCTCAAGCCCGCCGACTGACATGCGCCTGGTCCCGCGCAGCCTGACCGGGCGGCTGGTGGCGACGACGGTCGTGCTCGTCGCCGCCGTCGGGCTGCTGGTCACGTTGGCGACCACGCTCGTGATGAGGGACTTCCTGCTCGGCCAGCGCGACGACCAGCTCCGCAGCTCGGCCGGCCGCTCGGCCGAGATGCTCCTGAGCGACGAGAGCCACGACGACCTGGACGCGCCGGGGCGGCCCGACGGCCCACGCGGCCGCGCGCCGGGCAACCCTGGCACGTTGACCGCCTACTACGCAGCCACCGGCTCGCCGGTCGGCGTGATCGCCGGCACGGCCGATGCCCGGGTGTCGTCCGCCGCGCTGAACCGGCTCGACGACGTGCCCGCCGACGGCGAGCCTCACTCCGTCGACGTGCCCGGTCGGGGGAGCTACCGGGTCCTGGCCACGGCTGTCGGCTCCGAGAAGGTGGTCACCGGCCTGCCCACCGCCGACATCTACGCGACCACCCAGAACCTCCTGGTGTGGCAGGTTCTGCTCACCGTCTGCGGCGTCGGCGTCGGCGCGCTCGCCGGCGACCTGCTGGTCCGCCGGACGCTCCGCCCGCTCCGCCAGGTCGCCCACACGGCGCAGCAGGTCACCCGCCTGCCGCTCGACACCGGTCTCGTCGGGGAGACGGTGCGGGTGCCGGACTCGCTGACCGACCCCACCACCGAGGTGGGGCAGGTCGGCTCGTCGCTGAACCAGCTGCTCGGCCACGTCGAGAGCGCCCTGGACGCCCGGCACCGCAGCGAGCAGCAGGTGCGCCAGTTCGTGGCCGACGCCTCCCACGAGCTCCGGACGCCACTTGCAACGATCTCCGGGTATGCCCAGCTGTCCCGCCGCAACCCGTCGTACGACGCGCACCAGGCGCTGGGGAAGGTCGAGGACGAGGCCGACCGCATGTCCTCCCTCGTCGAGGACCTCCTGCTCCTGGCCAGGCTCGACGCCGGCCGCCCGCTCTCACGCGAGCCGGTCGACCTGACCCGGCTGCTGCTCGAGGCGGTGGCCGACGCCCAGGTCGTGGCCCCGCACCACCGGTGGGCCCTGGACCTGCCCGAGGAGCCGGTGACGGTCCCCGGCGACCAGGCGCGGCTGCACCAGGTGGTGTCCAACTTGCTGGGCAACGCCCGCCGGCACACCCCGCCGGGCACGTCGGTGCGGGTCACCCTGCGCGAGACGGGCGGATGCGTCGAGCTCACCGTCGCCGACGACGGCCCCGGCGTGCCCGCCGACCTGCAACCCACCGTGTTCGAGCGGTTCACCCGCGCCGACGCCGCGCGCACCCGCGACTCCGGCGGCGCCGGGCTGGGCCTGTCCCTCGTCGCCGCGATCGT
>JBIOYO010000402.1:0-7811 GCA_044870175.1 Nocardioidaceae bacterium
CCAAAGTGGTGTACATCGTCCTGGACCAGCTCCGGCCCGAGTTCATCACCGCCTTCGACATGAGGAACGTCCAGCGGCTGATGCGCTCCGGGACCAGCTACCCCAACGCCTACCTCGGCCACATGGCGTCGGAGACCGTGATCTCCCACAACGTCATGTCCAGCGGGATGCTGCCCAAGCACATGGGCTGGTCCGACGAGTGGTACCGCGACGTCGACGGCGTCCTCGGCAGCCCCGGCGACATGTACGTCAGCGGGTCCATGGGCGTCGGCCAGTTCGACGCGCTGATCGCCCACCGCGGCTACCCCAAGATCGCCGACTATCTCGAAGCGGTCCGGCCCGACGGCGTGGTGGCCGCGATCGGCGAGAAGACCTACGCCACCTACAGCCTCGGCGGTCCCGGCGCGGACCTGCGGATCACCTTCAACGGGCGGGCCGCCTGCCCCGGCGGACCCAGCTGGCGCGGGCCGACCGGACCCTACGTGCCGGACTACGTCGCCACTCCGTGCGGTCGCTTCTGGGTGAACACCGACTCGGCCCTCAGCTACGGCACGGCCGACACGCCACCGGCCGACATGTACCCGCTCGCCGGCAACCGCGACGTCCCCGGCTTCGGCACGGGCCTCGACCCCGCTCACGTCGGCGGCGACGTCTGGGTGACCGACGCGGCGTTCGCCGTGATGGACCACGAGGACTGGAGCGGCCTGCTGCTCACCTACGGCGGGATCGACAAGGCCGGCCACATGTGGGGCGGGCTCAACGACGTGCCACCCTACCCGGGGACCGCCCTCCCCGAGACCCACATGGCGCATCTGGCGAAGGTCGCCGACCAGCAGGTCGGCCGGGTGATCGCCAAGCTGCGCGCGGACGGCGAGCTGGACAACACCCTCGTGGTGCTCACCACCGACCACGCGCAGAACACCGCGGTGCACTACCACGGACAGCCCGGGCCCAGCCGGGGCAACTTCAACTGGTACTACGGCAAGGACGCCGACGAGACCTACCTCGACCCCCAGCCGCTCATCGCCGGCTATGTCGCGGCGACCGGCGGCAACGTCCGCGCCTCCATGCACGACTCCGCGCTGCGCTCCTGGCTGGCCGACACGTCACTGCCGGCGAAACGGCGGGCTGCCGACGCTCTCGCGGAGCTCCCCGACGTACGGGCGGCCTACTACCGGGTGGGCGACCACTACCGGCTGCGCTGGGAGGCACCGCGGTCGGACTTCGGACGGCACGAGTGGCGGTGGCACCGGCAACATTCCCAGGAGATCGTCGACACGGCCGCCGCGGACTACGGGCCGGACGTGATCGCGCTGCTGGCAGACGACACCAGCTATGGCGTCGCCGGCGACCACGGCGGCGCACAGGAGAGCGTGCAGCGCATCCCGGTCGCGTTCTACGGCGCGGGTGTCCAGGCCGGGGCGCGGCCGCACGCCGCGATCCGGTCGGTCGACATCATGCCGACAGTCCTGCGGGCGATGGGCATCCGGCAGACTACGGTGACCGACGGCCGGGCGTACCGGCTGCCCTGAGGTCCGCGGCCGACGGGGTCAGCCGAAGAACACCTCGGCCTCGGCGTACTCCTCCGGCTTGACCACCTTGAGCTTGCCCGTGCCCTCGATGAGCGGCACGGTGACGATCTGGGCGCCCCGCAGGGCCACCATCGTGCCGAAGTTCCGCTCCGCCACCGCGGTGATCGCGTGCAGGCCGAACCGCGTGGCCAGCCAGCGGTCGAAGGCGGTCGGCGTGCCACCGCGTTGGACGTGCCCGAGCACGACCGCGCGGGACTCCTTGCCGGTGCGCTGCTCGATCTCCTTCGCGAGGTAGTTGCCGATGCCGCCGAGGCGGACGTGGCCGAACGCGTCCTCCTCCTGAGCGGCCAGCACCTCCTGCCCCTCCTTCGGCAGCGCCCCCTCGGAGACCACGACGATGGGCGTGTACGCCGTCTCGAACCGCTGCACGACGTACTCGCAGACCTTCTCGATGTCGAACGGCTGCTCCGGGATCAGCACGATGTTCGCACCGCCGGCGATGCCCGCGTGCAGCGCGATCCAGCCCGCGTGACGGCCCATCACCTCCACGACCAGCACCCGCTGGTGCGACTCGGCCGTTGTGTGCAGCCGGTCGATGGCCTCCATGGCGATGTTCACCGCGGTGTCGAACCCGAACGTGAAGTCGGTGCCGGACAGGTCGTTGTCGATCGTCTTGGGCACGCCGACGACGTTGACCCCGATGTCGGCGAGCCGCGTGGCCACGCCCAGGGTGTCCTCGCCGCCGATGGCGATGAGAGCGTCGAGATCGTTCGCGGCGAGGTTCTCCTTGATCCGCTCGACGCCGCCGTCGATCCGGAACGGGTTGGTCCGCGACGACTTCAGGATCGTCCCGCCGCGCGGCAGGATCCCCCGGACCTGGGCCACGCCGAGCTCGGTGGTGAGGTTCTCCAGCGGGCCTCGCCAGCCGTCGCGGAAGCCCACGAACTCGAAGCCGTAGTGCTTCACGCCCTTGCGGACCACTGCGCGGATCACCGCGTTCAGCCCCGGACAGTCGCCACCACCGGTGAGCATCCCGACCCGCATGTCCTGCCTCCTCATGGCTCCAAAGCTCGGTTGAGGACCGCCGTCGACCTCCATCTTGCAGCACAGAACACTAGCCATCCGCGCGGGGGTCTTGGAACGTTCAACGGCGTCCGGGCTGGCAGGATGCCCGCAGACCGCCCGAACGGCAGGCGGCCGGACGCCCACGGACAGGAGGCATCGTCATGAGCGAGCGGAGCGAGCCAGGCACCTGCACGGCCGACCACCCGGTCACCGCACCGCGGCGCCGGCGACCACACGCCCGGCGACGTATTGGCGCGCGGCCGGGCCTCCGTCTGCTCACAAGCCCGAGCCGAACCGGACAGGGGGCACTCTCATGAGCGTGCTGGCGATCGACGCAGGCACGACCGGCGTGACCGCGCTGGTCGTGACCCCCGAAGGCCGCCTGGCCGCGAAGGGGTACCAGGAGTTCGCCCAGCACTTCCCCCGTCCCGGCTGGGTGGAGCACGCGCCGGAGGAGATCTGGCAGGCCACGCTGGAGGCGGTGCGGCTGTGCCTGACGGCGTACGGGCGCGACGACCTCCAGGCGGTCGGCATCACCAACCAGCGCGAGACGGTGCTGCTGTGGGACCGGGAGACGCTGGGGGCCCCCCGCCGCGCGATCGTGTGGCAGGACCGGCGTACGGCGGGGATCTGCGAACGGCTGCGCGAGCAGGGTCACGAGCCCCGGGTCGCAGAGCTCACCGGCCTCCGGCTCGACCCGTACTTCTCCGGCACCAAGCTGGTCTGGCTGGCCGAGAACGAGCCGAACACGTGGGCGCTGGTCGGCTCCGGCCGGTACGCCGTCGGCACCGTCGACTCCTACCTCATCGCCCGGATGAGCCGCGGCACCTGGCACGTCACCGATGTCTCCAACGCCTCCCGAACGCTGCTGTTCGACCTCGAGGCCGGCGACTGGAGCGACGAGCTGTGCGGCCTGTTCGGCGTGCCGAGGGACGCGCTGCCCGAGGTGGTGCCGTCGTGGGGGCACCTCGCCACCACCGACCCCGCCTCGTTCCTCGGCCTGGAGCTGCCGGTGGCCGGGATCGCCGGCGACCAGCAGTCCGCGCTGTTCGGACAGACGTGCTTCGCCGAGGGCGACACGAAGTGCACCTACGGCACCGGGTCGTTCATCTTGACCAACACCGGCCCCACGGTGGTGCGCTCCGGCGCGGGACTGCTGTCCACCGCCGCCTGGCGCACCCCGGCCGGGGAGACGACGTACGCGGTCGAGGGTGCCATCTTCGTCACCGGCGCGGCGGTGCAGTGGCTCCGGGACGGCCTGCAGATCGTCGGGTCGGCCGCCGAGTCCGAGGCGGTCGCCGCCACCGTGGACTCGACCGACGGCGTCGTGTTCGTTCCCGCGCTGACCGGCCTGGGCGCGCCGGACTGGGACCCGCAGGCGCGTGGCCTGATCATCGGCCTCACCCGCGGCACCACCCGGGCGCACATCGTCCGGGCCACCTTGGAGGCGATCGCGTTCGAGGTCCGCGACGTGGTACAGACCATGCCGGCCCTCACCACCCTCAACGTCGACGGCGGCGCCAGCGCCAACAACCTGCTCTGCCAGCTGCAGGCCGACCAGCTCGGCGTCGCGGTCGACCGCCCGCGGGTCGTGGAGACCACCGGCATGGGTGCCGCGTTCCTCGCCGGCCTGGGCACCGGCATGTGGCCCTCCACCGACGCTCTCCGCGACACCTGGCAGCTGGACCGCCGCTTCGAGCCCCGGCGCGACCGCGCCTCCGCCGACGCCGACCACGCCCGCTGGCGCCGCGCCGTCGACCGTGCGAAGGCCTGGGCGGAGTGAGGCCGGCCGTCGGCTGACTCCCATGGGATCTAGATCCCTTGCCGCCTCCCATGGCGTACGCCCCGTGGGGGCGGCGGATCGTCGTGGTGAGTCCGGCCGTCTCAGCGGAGGCGGTCGAGCTCGGCGGTCGCCGCGACGTGGGCCTCCTGCGCGTCGGCGAGCTGCTCCTCCGCCTCGGTGAGGGCGTCGGCCGCCCGGTCCAGCCGGTGCTCGAGCTCGGCGAGCCGGCGGCGCAGCTCCTCGACCTCGGCCTCCACCTGCAGCACGGTGGCCTGCCGCTCGGCCCGGGTGGCCTTCGCCCGCCGTACCGTCTCCAAGGCGTCGGCCACCGCCCTGGCGGCCGCGGCGGCGCGCTGTCGGGCCTCGCGCTCGACCCGCTCGCGGTCCTCCACGACGCTGAGCGACACCGGCCCATCCGGCGAAGCTGGCCGGCCGGGCAGCGTGGCCGGGTCGACCGCGACCGCGTCCGCGAGCGACTCCAGGCCGGTCGAGCTCAGCGGCTGGGCCAGCACGCCGCTCCTCACCGCGGCAGCCGCCGCGGGGTCGGCCATCGCGGCGTGCAGGGTGTCCTCGACCTGACGGACGGCGGCGTCCGAGAGCCGGTGGCCGGCGCCGGCGGCTAGCCCCTGGGTCTGCGTGGTGACAGCGGCCACCAGCTGGCGCCGCTGCCTGGTCAGGTCGCGCAGCGCATCGCCCTGCAGCAGCGACTGCGCGTCGCGCAGCTGCTCGCCCAGCTCGAGCACCTGCAGCACCAGGTCGGCGCGCTCCCGGACCAGCAGGTTCACCGCCCAGGCCGAGAGCGCGGGCCGGCGCAGCCGTCCGACCTCGGCGGCCAGTGACCGGTCTCCCGCCGCGCGGGCCCGTTTGGCGGCCTCGTCGCGTGCTGCCACGAAGTCGCCGGGCAGCAGCGCGTAGAGGTCGTGCGCGACTGCCAGGACCTGGTCGGCCGTCATCGCAGCTCCTCGTCGAGCCCCTGCTCGATCGCATACCGCACGAGCTGCACCCGGTTGTGCAGCTGCAGCTTGCGCAGCGTGTTCTGCACGTGGTTCTGGACGGTCCGGTGCGAGAGCACCAGGCGCTCGGCGATCTGGCGGTACGACAGCCCCTTCGCCACCAGCCGCAGCACCTCCGTCTCCCGCTCGGTGAGCCGAGGCAGGTCCGGGCCGGTGTCGGCCGGCTCCTGGGACAGCCGGCGGTACTCCCCGAGGACGAGCCCGGCCAGGCCGGCGGTGAACACGGTGTCGCCCGCGGCGACCCGGCGTACGGCGGCCAGCAGCTCCTCGCGCGACGCGGACTTCACCAGGTACCCCGTGGCACCCGCCTTGACCGCGTCCAGCACGTCGGCCTGCTCCCCCGAGGCCGACAGGATGAGCACCCGCACCGTCGGGTCGTCGCGAACCAGCCGGCTGGTGACCTCGACGCCGTCGGGCGGTGGGATGTGCAGGTCCAAGACGACCACCGCCGGGCGGGTGGCGGCGGCCCTCGTGACGGCCTCCGTGCCGGTCGCTGCCGTGGCCACCACGCGCAACCCGGCCGCTTCCAGGTCGCGGACCACGGCGTCGCGCCACAGCGGATGGTCGTCGACCACCATCACCGTGGTCGGCTGCTGCGGCGACGCCTCGCCCATCACGTCCTTTCGTCCCCCCTGCGGTCCAGTCTCCCCCGGTCAGGCCGTGGCGCGAGGCCGTGACCGGCCGAGCGTCCGGTCCGGCGGGTCATGCGCGCTCGACGTCCGGTCGCTCGTAACGCCCCCTCCGGTGCACCAGCGGGTCGGCGTCGTCGCCGACCTCGAGCCGGCCGACGATCGTCTCGACGAGCAGCGACCAGCCCACCGGCCGCGCGTCGGCCAGGTCCAGCCCGGCCCATCCGGCGGCGTCGCCGAGCACCGGTCCCCAGGGCGTGTCGGCGAACTCGCCCAGCCGGAAGGCGCCGCCCGGCGCGGGCAGCCGCCCCGCGAACGCCTCGGCCAGGTCGCGGTGCCGCCACCGCAGCAGCGCCAGCACGGCACGACGGCTGTCGAGGAGGCGTACGGCGAGGTCGGAGTCCGGGTCCAGCAGGCCCAGCACCCGGGCCGGCTCACCTGCGGCGACCAGCACCGACGACACCGTGAGACCGGCGCGGTCCGGGCCCCCGCCTGCGGTCCACAGCGTGACGCGTCCGCCGACCCGGCCCCGCAGCCGGCGGGCCGGGTCGTCCGGGTCCGAGAACGGGTGCGAGGCGTGGATGGTCACCGTCGCCGATCGTACGGCGACCGCCGGCGCCGCCGGGCCGCCCCCTCCGGCAGCCTGCTCCGCCAGCCTGCTCTGGCGAGCGGCTCCCCACGATGGTCTGCCGCTGACCACGACGCGCCCGCCGTGGGAGGCCGCAAACCGGGTGCTGACCATGGGAAACCTCCCAACCCCCGCGTCCCCCCGCTCACTCAGCTCGGGGGACCGTGAGCTCCCACTCGGTGCCCTCGCCGGGTCGGCCGACCTGGACCGCGGTGCCGCCGAGGTCGGTCAGCCGGCCGACGATCGAGGAGCCGATGCCGAGCCGGCCCTCCCGCGCGGCCGCCTCGACGCGGCCGGCCGGGATCCCGGGCCCCTGGTCGCGCACCGAGACGACCACCGACTCCGACAGGTCCTCCACGAGCACCCAGGCCGGGGCGGCGGGCCCGACGTGCCTCGCGACGTTGTCCAGGCAGGCGCCGACGGCGGCGACCAGCTCGCCGGCCTGGTGCGCGGTGAGCGGGACCGGGTGGCCGGGCCCGGAGACCGTGACCGTCCCCGACTCCAGGGCGGTGAGCGCCTGCACCAGGTCGGTCCCGGCCGCGGCGCCGTCCGGCGACACGGCGGACCGCGCCTCGCCCTGGATCAACGCTCGCAAGGCGCGTTCCTGATCGCCGGCGAGACGTCCCAGCTCGGCGTCGCCGTCCGGCTCCCGGCCCCGGCGCTGCGCCAGGGCGAGCACCTGGAGGACCCCGTCGTGCACGGCGCGGGACAGGCGGGCCCGCTCCTCGACGGCGGCCGTGGCGCGCTCGGCCGCGGCCCGCGCCTCGGCGGCGTCCCGCAGGATCTCCCCGGCGTAGCCCACCATGGCCGCGGCGAGGAGGAGCAGGAAGATGTTGCCCCACGTGCCGCCGTCGGGGCTGGTGCGCACCGAGAGGTCGGCCACGGCCACCACCACCGCGGCGACCAGCCCCTCCAGCAGGCCCCGCCCGGCCGACCAGGCCAGGACGGGGGCGATCACCCAGAACGACGGGACGGTCGCAGCGTGCCGGTCCAGCATCGCCACGCTCTCGGCTGCGGGCGTGGTCAGCAGCACGGCCACGCCGACGGCGAGGTCGGCGACGTAGAGCCCGAGCCGGCGCCGCGCCGGGTCGTCGTACGCCCAGGTGACGAACCCGGACCAGACCACCATCACGCCGACGCACGTCCAGGCCAGCCACGGCC
>JBIOYO010000403.1:0-7876 GCA_044870175.1 Nocardioidaceae bacterium
CCGCCCGCGACTGGTTGCGCGGCAGCCCCGAGGGCGACTGGGTCTCGATGGCCGTGGCTTCCGACGGCTCGTACGGCGTCCCCGAGGGGGTGGTCTACTCCTACCCGGTCACCACCCGGGACGGAGAGTGGCAGATCGTCCAGGGCCTGGAGATCAACGACTTCTCCCGGAGCAGGATGGACGCAACCGCCGCGGAGCTCGTCGAGGAGCGCGACGCCGTGCGGGAGCTCGGCCTGATCTAGTCCCCCCGACCCGTCTCTTCTGCTCCCTGGAACTGGCTCGAGCCGTCGCAGACTCTTCCCGCCAGGCCGCCGAGTCGGCGTGGACTCTTCCCGTCAGGCCGCCGAGTCGGCGTGAACTCCCCGAGAATCGGGCCCGAGCCGTCGCGAACTCCCCACGCCTGCTCGCCGAGTCGGCACGGGCTCTCGGAGAATCGGACCCGAGTCGGCGCGGGCTCCCACGCCAGGCCGCGTCACGGGCGGTCGGAAGACAAGACCCTCCCCGAAACGGCGGCGCCGGCAGCCAACCCTTCCGTTCGTTCCTCGCTCCGGCGGCCCAGTCCCATCCAGCCCCTCGCCGCCGCACCGGTCCGGCGCTCCGCCCTTCTCATCGTCCTCCCGGCCCGGCCCGATTGCACCGCCGTACAGCCCCGGGTCCGGCCCCCCACGGCACGCTCCCGCCTGCCACGAGGGGTACGCCCCGGGAAGCCGCGGACCGCCTGGATCCCATGGGAACCAGTCAATAGAAGGACGCCGAGCCGTCGCAAACGCCCCTCCACACGCGGCCGAGCCGTCGCAAACGCCCCTCCAGACAACGTCGCCGCCGAGCCGCGCAGCGGTCATCGCCCGGGGTCGGCCCCGACGGTCCACTCGTCTCGTACACCGGGATCAAGAGCCGACTCGGCCCCACCACGCCGGGAGCAAGAGCCCACTCGGCGGGCCCAGGCCGGGAGCAAGAGCCCACTCGGCCCCACCCCGCCGGGAGCAAAAGCCGACTCGGCGTAAGCCGGGCGGGGTCAGGTGGTAGGGGGGAGGTCGGAGGAGGTGAGGCGGAGGTAGCGGCGGGCCAGCCATCGGAGCAGACGGCTGTGGTCGGAGGCGGCGAGGGCGGCGAGCCGGACCCGGAAGGCGGCCGCGCGGACGCCGCTGCCGGCACGCTGGGTGAGCGTGGCGTCGCCGGCCTGGTGCAGCATGTCGTAGCGGTGCCTGCGCCACAGGGACGCGTACTCCCGTGACACCGCGTCCAGCGCGGCACGCGTGGCCTCGAGCAGCTCCGCCTCGGTCACGTCGTCCAGCGCCCGCTCCCCCGCCGGCGCGGCTCGCGGGGTGAGGTCGCCGAGGTCGCCGGCGACGCGGTAGCCGCCGGCTCTGAGGGCGGCCACCAGGGCCTCGCTGCGCTCGGTGACCCACGGCAGCTCGCGGAGGGGCAGCCGCAGCGGCCGGCTGCCCTCGCGTCCGGCCAGGCCGGTGCGGAGGGGCCGGCCGACCAGCTGGAGGTACTGCCGGCGGGTCAGCGAGCCGGCCAGGTCGACGTTGAGGCGCCTGACCACCTCGACCTCGACGGCGCCGAGGGACTCGTTGCGGCGTGGCGCCACGGGTAGGGTCCCGGCCGGCAGGCCGAGCACGGCTGCGAACCGGTCCAGCAGCACCTCGGGCGGGCCTCCCGAGGGGGGCACGGTGAGCACGGTGACCCGGTCCCGCGGCACCGCGGTCTCCCAGGTGCGCAGCACGCGGAGCAGGTCGCCCCGCACCCAGAACGCCACTCCCGCTGACGCCGGCCCCGAGTCGAGGTCGCGGACGGCGGCGGCGTACTGCGCCCAGGTGAAGGTCCTTCCGCCGACAACCTCCTGCTGCCACCCGGACACGAGCATGCGGCCGAGGTCGCGCACGCCGACGACCACGTGAAGCCGGTGGGGACGCAGCGCGCGGGCCAGCCGGCGCACCTGTCGCGGACGGGCGAGGGCGAGCAGCTCCTCTGAGACCACGACGGTGCTGCCCGTCCAGGCGTCGATCTCCGCCCGCAGCGCAGCCCAGGAGCCGGGCACGAGCCGTGCGTTGTCGCCCTGGATGCGGCGCCCGAGCAGGTCGTACGCCGCCAAGCGCTGGGCGTGGTGCCGCGACCGGTGCCGCGTGCCCGGGAACAGCACTCCGCGGTCGGCCAGGTCGGCGGCGGCGCCCTCCAGACTGGTCTGGATCGAGGTGGTGCCGGTCTTCCACAGTCCCACGTGCAGGTACACGTCGGTCACGGGGAGACCGCCGGTCCCGGCGCGATCCCGGGCATGCGCAGGGACACCGCCACCACGACGAGGGCCGCACCCAGCGCCCCCATCCAGGCGACGTCGATCGCCTTGCGGCGCAGCCCGAGCATCCCGGCCGCGGACTGCGGCAGCAGCATCCGCGCCGCGGCGGCGGCGAGCAGGGCGACGCCGATCCAGGCGACCCCCGTCCGGGGCCGGCCCGCCGCGGCGACGGCGACACCGATCACGGTCGCGGCGAGGACCCCGAGGTACACCGCGCCGCCGAGGGTCTGCGGCCGGCCCCGGCGGCCCGGCATGGGGGTCACGTCTCTGCCCCCCGTTGCCCTCGGCGCCGGCTGAGGATCCGGCAGTGGCCCGACGACGCTTTCAGGAACCGGCCCGCTTCTGGTCGCCCGCGCCGCGGTGCGGTCACCCGTGGTCGCCTTCGCAGGCTTGTCGGCTCGGTCCGCTCGGTCATCCGGCCTGCTCGGCCGCCTCGACGAGGTTGGTGAGCAGCATGGCCCGGGTCATCGGGCCGACCCCGCCCGGGTTCGGGGAGACCCAGCCGGCGACGTCGCGGACGTCCGCGGCGACGTCACCGACGAGCATTCCGGCGCCGTCACGCGACACCCCGACGTCGAGCACCGCGGCGCCGGGCCTGACCATGTCGCAGGTGACGATCCCCGGGACGCCGGCCGCCGCGACCACGATGTCGGCTCGCCGGCACGCGGCGGCCAGGTCCCGGGTGCCGGTGTGGCAGAGCGTGACCGTGGCGTTCTCGGTACGGCGGGTGAGCAGCAGGCCGAGCGGCCGGCCGACCGTGATGCCGCGGCCGACCACGCAGACGTCCGCGCCCGCGATGGGGACGTCGTGGCGGCGGAGCAGCTCGATGACGGCCCGCGGCGTGCAGGGCAACGGGGCCGTGCGGCCCAGGACCAGCCAGCCGAGGTTGGTGGGATGCAGGCCGTCGGCGTCCTTGGTGGGGTCGACCATGCCGAGGATCGTGTTGTCGTCCATGTGCCGCGGCAGGGGCAGCTGCACGATGTAGCCGGTGCAGGCCGGGTCCGCGTTGAGCGCGGCGACCGCCTCCTCGACCGCGGCCTGCGGCACGTCGGCGGCGAGGTCCACGCGGATCGACTCGATCCCGACCTCGGCGCAGTCGCGGTGCTTGCCGGCGACGTACCAGCGGCTGCCGGGGTCGTCGCCGACCAGGATCGTGGCAAGACCCGGGACCACGCCGTTGTCGCGCAGCCGGCCAACCCGCTCCTTGAGCTCGCCCTTGATGGCCGCCGCGGTGGCCTTGCCGTCAAGGATGCGTGCCGTCACCTGGGGAATCCTACGGTCGCTGCACCCGTGGTCATGGTCAGTGGGCGAAGTGCCGGGTGCCGGTGAGGTACATCGTGATGCCGGCCGCTGCGGCAGCCGCCACCACGGCCTCGTCGCGGACGGAGCCGCCGGGCTGCACCACCGCCCGGACCCCGCCCTCGACCAGGATCTGCAACCCGTCGGGGAACGGGAAGAACGCGTCGCTCGCTGCGACCGCGCCGACCGCCCGCTCTCCCGCCCGGCTGACCGCCAGACGGCAGGAGTCGACCCGGTTGACCTGGCCCATGCCCACGCCGACCGAGGCGCCTCCTCTGGCGAGCAGGATGGCGTTGGAGCGCACCGACCGGCAGGCCCGCCACGCGAACTCCAGGTCGGCCAGGGTCGCTGCGTCGGCCGGCTGCCCGGACACCAGCGTCCACGACGAGGGACGGTCGCCCGGTGCGTCCACCCGGTCGGCGTGCTGCAGCAGCAGCCCGCCGGACACGGGCCGCATCTCTGCGGCCGGCCCGGACGGCGGCGCGGCGACCCTGAGGATGCGGATGCTCTTCTTCCCCGCGAGGACGTCGACCGCGCCCGGCTCGTAGCCGGGAGCGACCACGACCTCGGTGAAGATGCCGGCGACCTGCTCGGCCATCGCCACCGACACCGGGCGGTTCGCGGCGACCACCCCGCCGAACGCGGAGACGGGGTCGCAGTCGTGCGCCTTGCGGTGCGCCTCGGCGACGTCGGCGCCGACGGCGATCCCGCAGGGGTTCGCGTGCTTGACCACCGCCACCGCGGGCCGGGCGAAGTCCGCGGCCGCCCGGCGGGCCGCGTCGGCGTCGACGTAGTTGTTGTAGGACATCTCCTTGCCGTGCAGCTGCTCGGCGCCGGCGAGGCCGCCGCCGGGGAATCCGGTGTAGAGGGCCGCCCCCTGGTGCGGGTTCTCCCCGTAGCGGAGCACCGCCGCGCGGTCCCAGGTGCCGCCGACCCAGGCCGGGAAGCCGGTGCCGTCGGAGCTGTCGGTCAGCACGTTGCCCATCCACGAGGCGACAGCGACGTCGTACGTCGCCGTGTGCGCGAACGCCTGGGCCGCGAGCCGCTGCCGCTCGGCGAGCGTGAAGCCACCGTGCTCGACCGCGGCGAGGACGTCGGCGTAGCGGGAGGGGTCGGTGACGACGGCGACGCTGGGGTGGTTCTTCGCCGCCGCCCGCACCATGGAGGGGCCGCCGATGTCGATCTGCTCCACGCACTCCTCCGGCCCGGCTCCGGAGGCCACGGCCTGTGTGAACGGGTACAGGTTGACCACCACCAGGTCGAACGGCTCGACCCCGAGCTTCTCGAGCTGGTCGCGGTGGGACTCCAGCCGTAGGTCGGCCAGGATGCCCGCGTGCACCCGCGGGTGCAGGGTCTTGACCCGGCCGTCGAGACACTCGGGGAAGCCGGTCAGCTCCTCCACCGGCGTCACCGGCACGCCGGCCTCGGCGATGCGTGCGGCGGTGGACCCGGTCGACACCAGGGTCACCCCGGCGTCGCGCAGGCCGCGGGCCAGCTCGACCAGGCCGGTCTTGTCGTAGACCGAGACCAGTGCACGGCGGACCGCGCGCCGTCCCTGCTCGCTCCTGGGCTGGTCACTGGGCTGTTCACTGGGCTGGTCTGGCATGGCCGAACCGCACCTTCCTGTCGGTGATGGTGATTCCGTCACGGGCGATGCGGCCCACGGTGGCGACCAGCATGGCCCGTTCCGCCACCTTGATCCGCTCGTGGAGCGAGGTCACGTCGTCGTCGTCGAGCACGGGGACGGCGACCTGGGCGACGATCGGGCCGGAGTCCACCCCCTCGTCGACGACGAACAGCGTGGCGCCGGAGACCTTCACGCCGTGGGCGAGCGCGTCGGCCGCGCCGTGCATGCCGGGGAACGACGGCAGCAGGGCCGGGTGGGTGTTGAGGTAGCGGCCGCCGAACTCGGCGAGGAACTCCGGGCCGGCCAGCTTCATGAACCCCGCCGAGACCACGAGGTCGGGCCGGTGCGTGCGGCAGGACCGGGTCATCGCGCGGTCCCAGGCGGCCCGGTCGGGGTGGTCGGCGAGCCGGTGGACGAACGTCGCGACGCCCGCGCGCTCCGCCCGCGCCAGCCCCTCGACGCCGAGCCGGTCGGCGCCTACTGCGACCACCTGCGCGCCGTACGCCGGGTCGGCCGAGGCGTCCAGGAGGGCCTGGAGGTTGGTGCCGGCCCCTGACACGAGCACCACCACGCGTGCCGGCACCCGTGCAAGCGTGGCGGGGGTGGCGGGCACGCCGGACAGGGTAGCCGGGGGTCAGCCGCAGCAGTCGTCCTCGGCCGCCTTCGCCGCGGACCGGCGCTGCCACAGGGTCGCGCCCAGGCCGCCGGCGAGCACACCCGGGGCCGTGGTGGCGACCGCGGCGGCCAGCGTCACCAGCAGGTCCGCTCCGACGTCGGCCATGCGGCCGGGTCCGACGGCGCCGCCGGCTGCCGCCACGAGGACGGTGAGGAGGACGGCACCGAGGGCCCCGCCGGCCACGCCGCGCGCCGCCGCGGCGGCGTACCCGGGCGCCGGGAAGCCCCGCGCCGCGACCGCCCCCGCGGCCACGCCGGCAAGCACCGGGACTGCGACCAGGCCCAGCGTCCAGGAGGGCGTGGGGCCGGGGTCGGGCAGTGCGGCAAGGAGCGGGACCGCGGGCACCGGGCCCAGCGTCACGTCACCGGGGGCGACCAGCGTGCCGGCGCCGACGGCGAAGCCGGGGCCGAGCAGGTACGCGCAGCCCAGCAGGATGGCGTTGGGGGCGACCAGCGCCATCACGACCAGCCACACGAGTCCGCCGAGCAGACCAGGGTCCAGGCTGGTGAAGACGGTGGCGGCCTCGCCGAAGTGCGCCACGAGCGAGCCGGCCACCAGCAGGCTGCCCGCCGCCACCATGAGCAGGACCGTCGCGACAGCGGCGAGACCGGCCGACCACGCCCAGTCCGGCACGCGGTGCCGCCACGCGGGCAGCAGGCCTGACCCGGTCACCAGACCGGCACCACCACCCAGGCAGCCCACGAGTCCGCCGCCGAGGAAGGCCAGCCCCGGGCTCGCGGCGGCACCCGGAGCCGACGCGAGCACGGCGATCGCCACCGCGACCACGGCATACCCGCCGCCGACGACCACCACGCCCAGGCCGAGGGTGCGGGCGTCGGGCACGACGCAGGCGCCCGCCGCCCTGCGGGCGAACCACCACGCCAGCCACGCGCACAGGGCGGTGAGCCCGAGCGGCACGGCCGTGACGGTGTTCGTCCCGAGGTCGAGGCCGGAGCCGTGCGCGAGCAGCCAGGCGTCTGCTGCGACTCGCAGGGCGTCGCGGGTGGTGCCGTGGCCACCCCCGTCAGCGTCGTACCACCCGGCCAGGGCCACCACGGAGCACAGGGCCAGCGCGGTGACCGGCGCGGCGAGCCCGGCGAGCAGCGCTCCCACGGCCAGAGGGCGGGCGCTGCCGGGCCGGGTCGGCGGGGTGGGCGGGCGCACGCGCGACGCGAGCGAGGACAGCAGGTCGGTCATGGCGCGTCAATCCTCACCCATCACGCGGTCCCCAGGACGCCTCCCACGCCGTTGGGCCGGCCACCACCGTCCCGGTACGGTCGGGGGGGCCTCTCGGGATGTTCTGCCCGTGCGAGCGGCCCGGGTGGCCCTGGGGAGAGGGAGTGACCCGCGTGACCAGCCCCGAAGGCCCCCGGCGCGCCCGGCCCCGGGTCGCCGTCCTGGTGGGGGCGTTCGTGCTGGCGGTCGCCGGGATCGCCGCCGTGCTGGCCGGGACGGGACAGCTCGGCGGGCCAGGCCAGTCGGGTGACGCCGGGACCGTCCCTTCCGCAGGCTCGGACGCCGGGTCCGCGCCGTCCCCGTCGCCGGAGCCGCTGCCCGTGGACCGGCTCCTCCTGGCCACCGAGGTGGCCCGGTCGCTGCCCGGGCGCACCTGGCGGGTGGTCGGCACCGACGACAACACCCGCGGCAGCGGGCTGCGCTGGGCGTGCCAGCAGGCGCGGTACGCCGACCCGGCCGGCCTCGCGGCGCTGGTGCGCACCACGGCCGCCGAGGGCGTGCCGCTGCACAGGATCGTGCAGGCCGTCGAGCGGTCCCGCTCCCGGGTCTCGGCACGGGCGGCGTACGACCGTGAGGTGGGGTGGTTCGCGGGCTGCCGGGCAGCGCGGCTGCAGCTGGTCCGCACCTGGCGCGTCGACGGTCTAGGCGGCCGGGCGACGCTGATGAGCTTCGGCCGCGCCGGGGACCCCCCGACCCAGCTGGTCGTAGGCGTCGTGCAGAACCAGGACCTGACCAGCAC
>JBIOYO010000404.1:0-3115 GCA_044870175.1 Nocardioidaceae bacterium
CGACGAGGCGACGTCGGCGCGGCCGTTCCAGTCCGCGACCCAGATCCGGTCCGGCAGCGAGATGCCGTGTCCGGTGCGGACGCGGACGTCGTCGAGCATGCGGATGCCGGACGCCGCGCTGGAGTACGCCCCAGAGACGTAGTCGAGCTCGTGCAGCCGGTTGGTCCATGCGTGCAGGAAGCGGATGGCGGACTCTCGGCACCGCGTGCGCCGCGAGTCGAAGGCCTCCAGGTCATACCACAGCGTGCTCCGCGGCACGATGCCGAGCCGGCGCGCCTCGGCGACGGTCCGGGTGGCCTCGGCCCGACCCTGGCGCCGGGCGGGGCGGTAGCCGTAGCGCGGCGCGGGGTTGATCGTCTCGTCGTCGCCGTACCGCGGGAAGCGCGTGCTGCACGAGGCCTGCGGGCCGAGCGTGATGGGCAGAAGGCGCCAGCCGTTGCGCAGCTGGGTGGTCACCCAGTCCGGGGTCAGGTTGGGCTGGTTGCGGCAGCCGCGGGAGTCCCCAGAGATGTAGATGCCCACCGCCCAGAAGGGCGAGCTGCGGCGCCAGGCGTCCATGGCGGCCTGCGTGGGGGCGAGGCACTGGTCGAAGCCGTAGCCGGTGAAGTCGGTGACCGTGGGCGGGTTGTCCGCCGCCGCCGGCCCGGCGGTGGTCGCGGTGGTCGCGGTGACCGTGCCGGCCACCAGGCCGGCGCTGAGGACCCAGCGGGCGCACCGGGCCAGGGTCGCCCGGGGGCCGCGTCGGTGCCTCTGACGCAGGGTGCAGACGGACATGACCGGGCTCCCATCGTTCGGATGGGAAGTCACTGTAGTCACAGAAACCTCAAACGTAACCCCCCTCACATCGACAACCTGGGAACGACACGCCGGTAGTTTCGTCCGCTCCGCCGATGGTCGAGCCGAGACCGCGTCGAAACCCGGCGACCCTGAGCCAGCAACGGGCTGGGACCCTGCGCAGGCTGCGGATGGTTTCGACACGGCTCAACCATCGGCGGCGCGGACAGGTGGCAGGATGCGGCGTGCGATGCCCGCGAGACTCCGCCCGGCCGACCCGGCGCTGGTGGCCGCTGCCACCGCGCGGTTCCGCGGTGGGGAGGCGACCGACGACGACCTGCGGCTGCTGACCCGGCACACCCTCGCGCTGCTGTCGGCGCGGGCGCCCGGCCGCGCCGTCGAGGTGCGGGTGCCGCCGTATGCCGTCGCGCAGGTGGTCGAGGGCACCCGGCACACGCGAGGCACCCCGCCCGCCGTGGTGGAGACCGACCCGGAGACCTGGGTGCGGCTGGCGTTGGGCGACCTGGCCTGGGCAGATGCGGTCGCCGCCGGCCGGGTGGTGGCCTCCGGGGAGCGCTCCGACCTGTCCTGGGCGCTGCCCCTGTGAGCGGGGTTCCCGCGGGGGGCGGCTACCAGGTAGTCGGCTTGCCCGGCGTGTAGAGCCAGGTCTGGAAGAACGCGTCCAGCTCCTGCCCCGAAACCTCCTCGGCGAGCGCGACGAGCGCAGGCGTGCCGGCGTTGCCGTGCCGGTGCCGCGCGGCCCACAGCCGCAGCAGCCGCGCGAACGGCTCGCTTCCGATCTTCTCTCGGAGCTCGTAGAGCGTGAGGGCGCCGCGGTTGTAGACCGGCGCGTCGTAGAGCCGCTCGGCACCGGGGTCGCCGGGCGGCAGCTGCCAGAAGGAGGAGCCGGCGTCGATCGCGAGGACGGCGGCCGCCCGGTCCGCCACCGACGGCCCGCCCCGGTGCGCCCGCCACATCCACTCCGCGTAGGTCGCGAAGCCCTCGTTGAGCCAGATGTCCGCCCAGCGGCGTGGGGTCACCGAGTCGCCGTACCACTGGTGGGCGATCTCGTGCGCGACGGTCGCCTCGCCGGCGCCGCCGGTGTAGAGGGAGCGGGTCTGGGTCTCCAGCGCGTAGCCGAGCGCGTCGTCGTCGACGATCGCGCCGGCGGAGGTGAACGGGTAGGGGCCGAACTGGCGGGCGAAGTAGGCGATCATCGCGGGCTGCATCGCCAGGGCCCGCGTGGTGCTGGCCAGCGCCGGGCCGGAGAGGTCCCGGTCGACGGCGTCGATGAACCGCAGCCCCTGCCGCCGGTAGCTGGTGAGGTCGTAGTCGCCGATGGAGATCGTGGCCAGGTAGCTGGCCATCGGGCTCTTCTCCGCCCAGCGGTACGTCGTCCAGCCGCGCCGGGTCACCGGCTTGCCGACCGGCAGCCCGTTGGCGACGACCACCTTGCCGCGCGGCACGGTGACCCGGAAGGAGTACCGCGCCTTGTCGGCGGGGGAGTCGTTGACCGGGTACCAGGTCGGGGCGCCGTACGCCTCGCTGGCCACGACCGCTCCGTCGGGCGTGGTGACCCAGCCGAACAGGGAGTCGGTGTTGTCGACCGGACGGCCGGTGGTGCCGGCGTACCGGACCGTGGCGACGGCGAGCCGCCCCTTCCGCAGGGTGCGCGCCGGCCTGACGAGCAGCTCGCCCCCGGCCTGGGAGAAGGCCGCGGGCCGGCCGTCGACCCGCGCGGAGCGGACCTGCAGACCGCGCAGGTCGAGGTTGAAGCTGGAGAGGTCTTCGCCAGGACTCAGCCGGATGGTGGCCAGGCCCTGCAGCCGGTCGGTCGCGGGCCGGTAGCGCAGGTCGAGATGGTAGGAGCGGGCGTCGTACCCGGTGTTGCCCAGGCCGGGGAAGTACGGGTCGCCGGAGTCCGAGCCTCCGGGCACCGCGGCGACGGCGGCGAGCGCCGTGCCGCCCACGAGCACGCCGGTGAGCAGCGCTGCGGTCCTGGCCCTGGTCCTGGCTTTGCGGGTCCCCGAGAAGCTGAGCATCGGGCAACGCTACTCCGGACCGCCCCCCGCTTCGCCACGGCCCGTCTCAGCCATCCGTGCACCCCCCCGGCCGGCCAAGCGCCCGGGCGACCGCGGCGATCTGAGCCGGGCCAACCCGGCAGCAGCCGCCGACGTACGCCGCCCCCGCCGCCACCCACTCACCGGCGAGCGTGACGTCGTAGCCGGCCGCACCGGTCCAGCGGCGCGAGGCCGCGTCCCACCGCTCACCGCTGTTCGGGTAGGCGACCGCCGGCCGCCCGGTGACCGCCACCGCCTCCCGGACCGCGGGCAGCACGTCG
>JBIOYO010000405.1:0-3521 GCA_044870175.1 Nocardioidaceae bacterium
GTGAGCACGGCACCGGTCGTCGCGGCGGCGAGGTCGCCCATGAAGAACACCGCGGCCCAGCCCAGCGCCACGTAGATCGGGACGTAGAGCCATCGCGGCGCCGAGGGCCAGAGCACCCGGAACGCCACGCCGAGCAGCGCGCCGCCCCAGACGATCGACAGCAGCGCCGCCCGAGCGCCTCCCTCCAGCAGCAGCAGCGTGAACGGCGTGTAGCTGCCGGCGATGAGCAAGAAGATGTTCGCGTGGTCGAAGCGGTGCAGGAACGCCCACGCGCGCGGCCCCCACGTCCCGCGGTGGTAGATGCCGGACACGGTGAACAGCAGCAGGGCGGTGGCGGTGAAGACCGCGGACCCGACCCGGGTCGCTGTCGTGGGGGAGAGCGCGACCAGCACCACCCCGGCGACCAGCGTCAACGGTGCTGTGACCGCGTGCAGCCAGCCGCGCAGCCGGGGCTTGACCTCCTCGACCGCCGCCCGCACCTGGTCGCCGATCCGCTCTCCGGCGGTGACGGCGGCGTGAACCACGTCGGCGGGGTTGCCCTTCATACCTCCACGGTACCTACGCAGCCGTAGGTATGTCGCCGGCGTAGGCGTGGGGTGCGGGCAGCATCACACCCACGTCAGGGTCATCCTTCGGGCGTACCCTGGACGCCGTGGCGAGCGTGCGCGACGCGGTCAAACGGGTGCTCTACCCGGCGTACGAGGCCCGCCTGGTCAGACGGCTTCCCGCCGACCGGTTGCCCAAGCACATCGGCGTCATGCTCGACGGCAACCGCCGGTGGGCACGCGAGATGGGCGCCGACACCGCAGCCGGGCACCGCGCAGGCGCCGCGAACATCTCACCGCTGCTGCAGTGGTGCGACGAGCTCGGCGTCGAGGTGGTCACCCTGTGGCTGCTTTCGACCGACAACCTCAACCGCCCTCCCGCCGAGCTGTCCGCGCTGATGACCATCATCGAGGAGGTCGTCGACGACCTCGCCGACTCGCACCGGTGGCGGGTCAACCCCGTCGGCGCGCTCGACCTGCTGCCCGACGCGACCGCCCGCCGGCTGAAGGAGGCCGCCGACCGCACCCGCGACGTCGAGGGCATGATGGTCAACGTCGCGGTCGGGTACGGCGGGCGCCGGGAGATCGCCGACGCCGTGCGGGCGCTGCTGCAGCACCACGCGTCGCAGGGCACCTCGATCGAGGAGCTGGCCGAGTTCCTCGACGTCGAACACATCGCAGAGCACCTCTACACCAAGGGCCAGCCCGACCCGGACCTGGTCATCCGCACGTCCGGGGAGCAACGGCTGGGCGGCTTCTTGCTGTGGCAGAGCGCGCACAGCGAGTTCTACTTCTGCGAGGCGTACTGGCCGGACTTCCGCCGCGTGGACTTCCTGAGGGCGCTGCGCGCCTACACCGAGCGGTCGCGGCGGTTCGGGGCCTGAGCGCAGGCGTTCTGCTGCAATTCACCTCCGCGGGGCGTGTCCGTCGACGCGCCCGGCGACGGGGGTCGTACCGTCGCTGGAACGGCGGGTGGGGAAGCCCGCCGTCCGGGAGGAGCGGACAGTGGCTCACCACATGACCAAGGCGGCCCCGACCGGCGGCGCCCGTGCGATCCGGACCTACGTGCTCGACACCAGCGTGCTGCTCGCCGACCCGGCGGCGCTGCGCCGGTTCGAGGAGCACGAGGTGGTCCTGCCGGTGGTGGTGATCACCGAGCTGGAGGGCAAGCGCCACCATCCCGAGCTGGGCTACTTCGCCCGGTCCGCGCTGAGGATGCTCGACGAGCTCCGCGTGCAGCACGGCCGGCTGGACCGTCCCGTGCCCGTGGGCGAGGCCGGCGGCACCCTCCGTGTGGAGCTGAACCACACCGACCCCGACACCCTGCCCTCGGGCTTCAGGATCGGTGACAACGACTCGCGGATCCTCGCCGTCGCCATCAACCTGGCCGCCGAGGGGGCCCGGGTCACGCTGGTGTCGAAGGATCTGCCGATGAGGGTCAAGGCCTCGTCGGTGGGCCTGGACGCCGAGGAGTACCGCGCCGAGCTCGCCGTCGAGCCGGGGTGGACCGGGATGGTGGAGCTCGACGTACCGGCCGCCGAGGTCGACGCACTGTACGACGCCGGTGTTGCCGACCTGCCCGCCGCACGCGACCTGCCCTGCCACACCGGACTGGTGCTGCTCTCCGAGCGCGGCAGCGCGCTGGCCCGGGTCCGGCCGGACAAGTCCGTGCAGCTGGTCCGCGGCGACCGCGACGCGTTCGGCATCCACGGCCGGTCCGCCGAGCAGCGCGTCGCGCTCGAGCTCCTGCTCGACCCCGACATCGGCATCGTCTCCCTGGGCGGCCGGGCCGGCACCGGCAAGTCCGCGCTCGCCCTGTGCGCGGGCCTGGAGGCGGTGATGGAGCGCCGCCAGCACAAGAAGGTCGTCGTGTTCCGGCCGCTGTACGCCGTCGGCGGCCAGGAGCTCGGCTACCTGCCGGGCAACGAGGCCGAGAAGATGTCGCCCTGGGCGCAGGCCGTCTTCGACACGCTCGGCGCCCTGACCTCCACCGACGTCATCGAGGAGGTCCTCGACCGCGGGATGCTGGAGGTGATGCCGCTCACCCACATCCGCGGCCGGTCGCTGCACGACGCCTATGTGGTCGTCGACGAGGCGCAGTCGCTGGAGCGCAATGTCCTGCTCACCGTGCTGTCCCGCATCGGCGCGAACTCCAAGGTGGTGCTCACCCACGACATCGCCCAGCGCGACAACCTCCGGGTGGGCCGGCACGACGGCGTGGTCGCGGTGGTCGAGCGACTCAAGGGGCACCCGCTCTTCGCGCACGTGACACTGACCCGCTCGGAGCGGTCGCCGATCGCGGCGCTGGTCACCGAGATGCTGGAGGGCGTGACGGTGTGAGAACCGCCACGACGGTCTAGCCGCCGCCGTGCGGCTCGACGTCCGCCTCGGCTTGCCGACACGCCGCGCTGACCTGCGGTTTCCGGTCCTCCGTGTGGACGGGAGCCCGCCGACGCTGCCCTGAACCGGTGCGGGCGCCGATTTGCGTCACGCGGCCGGCTTTTTGCACGGTGGATGTCCCGGCCGGTCCCCCCCGCGCGTGCCGGGCGTCCCGCCCCCGAGCCCCTTCTGCGAGCTTCGCCGTGCCCTCCCCCCGAAAGCTGCTCCTGCTCCCCCTCGCCCGGATCGTCCGGCTCGCCGCCGTCGCCGCGGTCGGCGCCGCCCTCGTGACCGGCCTCGTCGCCGGGGTGGTGCTGGCGTACGGCGGCGCCGGCCAGCAGCGCACGGCCGCCGCCAGCCTCACGTCTGCGGCCGACCACGAGCCGCCGTCGGGGGCCGACCTCGACGCCTTGGTCGCCGAGCGGGCCGCGGAGACCCGGCCGGTGTCCCGCTCCACCTCACGGATCGCGCACACCACCAAGCTGCGGTCACTGGACCAGTCCTCGGGCGGCCAGGTGACCCGGACCCAGCGGCTCTCGGCCGGCGACCCCCGCGACGTCGCCCGCGCCCTGCTGCCGGAGTTCGGCTTCGGCGCCG
>JBIOYO010000406.1:0-2452 GCA_044870175.1 Nocardioidaceae bacterium
CCGGGGGCTACTTCACCGCCGCGCAGGCCGGGGCTCCGGACCGGGTGGTCAACGTCGGCATCCGCGAGCAGCTCCTGGTCAGCGTGGGCGCGGGCCTGGCGCTGACCGGCCTGCGGCCGGTGGTGCACACCTTCGGCTCGTTCCTGGTCGAGCGGGCGTTCGAGCAGGTCAAGCTCGACTTCAGCCACCAGGACCTCGGTGGGGTCCTGCTCTCCTCCGGCGCGTCGTTCGACATCTCCTCTGGCGGCCGCACCCACCAGTCGCCCGGCGACGTCGCGCTCATGGCCACCCTGCCGGACTGGACGGTCCACGTGCCCGGCCACGCCGACGAGGTGGACGCCGCGGTGCGTCTCGCGGTCGGCGGGAGCGGCCGTGACTACATCCGGGTGGCTGCGCAGCAGAACACCCGCGCGCTCCCCGTCTCGCCCGGGCGCTTCCACCTCGTACGCCGCGGCGCCGGCGCCACTGTCGTCGCCGTCGGCCCGCAGCTCGACCCGGTTCTCGCGGCGACCGCCGACCTGGACGTCTCGGTGCTCTACGCCTCCACCGTGCGGCCCTTCGACGGTCGCACCCTGCGGGCGGTGCTGGCCACGCCCGACGTCGTGCTGGTCGAGCCCTACCTGGAGGGCACCTCCGCCGACCAGGTGGCCGTCGCCCTGCGCGACGTACCGCACCGCCTGCTCGCGCTGGGCGTCGCGCACCAGGAGCTGCGGCGGTACGGCACGCCTCCGGAGCACCAGTCCGCACATGGTCTCGACGCGGCGGGCATCCGCCGCACGGTGTCCCGGTTCTTGTCGGCGGAGAGCCGCGCTGCCTGACCGGCGGGCGCCGCGCCCGCCGTACCATGGCGACCGCGGCCGCCGCCGCACGCCGGTGTAGCTCAGCTGGTAGAGCGCCTCACTTGTAATGAGGATGTCGCGGGTTCGACTCCTGTCACCGGCTCCGCCGGCCCTAGCCCTCTAGGTGCCGACCTTGGGAACGATGTCGCGTTCCGCGGCCCGCAACGTCGGCACTTCGCGTAGTAGCCCTCCGCGTCGACAGCGTGCTTGCGCTCGTCGGAGTGGAGCCCGTCTCGACACAACCAGCGGAGACTCATCGCCACCCCCTCCCCATCCGCCAGACCAATCGTCCTCGTTGTGTCCCCCAGATATCGCTTGACAACGTGTCGCCCCGGGCGACGATCGCGCGCTCGATCCGGGTCGACCGCACACAGCGGGAACGGTCCCGGAGCGCCCACCGTGGTGGTTGCTCATGGACCGGCGTACGCTACAGGTACCGAGAGTCTCTCGTGCGTCTCCATTCAGGGCGGCGTCGTTCCCGGCGAAGCACCTAGCCGAAGCGCACATCAGCGACATCGACGCTTCGAAGAGCCGAGAGCCCGGTGACGCCACCCTCGGAACCTGCCGACGTGACGCTGCTGCGCATCGAGACCGGCAACCAGGACGGCGCCACCTGGCTGACCCTCCGCGGCGAAGCAGACATCGCCAGCCTGGAAGACCTGCAAGACGCCCTCGCCAGCATCAAGCTCAACGGCTGCACCTGCGTGCACCTGAACGTGGCGGGCCTTGACTTCGCCGACGTCGCAACCCTCCGGCAGCTGGCGCTCTTCGCCAGGCAAGCCAGGCAGGAGGCCCGCGCCGTCACCACGTGCGGAGCCACCGCGGTCATCCGGAAGGTCGCCTGTCTCCTGAGCGTGGATGAGGAGCTCGGGCTGACGTGAGCCGGCTGCGGCACGAACCCCACACTCACCCGGACGTGCCGCCCAGCCGCTAGGCAGGGTGCGCTCCAGCTCACGAAGGGCTGCGTCGACATTCTGTGCTGGGTCATCCGGCGACGGCACGACGGGCGCGCGCCTCAGCGTGGAAGTTGATCGGACTGTTGAGCAACACGGTCTCGACCATCACCTTCAAGAAGCGCGCGGGGGAAAGCGCGTCGGGGACCAGGTCATGGCGAAGGGTGACGACCGGCCACACCCCCGGTCGAGACGGCTCGGCGGTGCCGGGGGGTGTCTCCGTCATTGCCGCGGGCGTGACCACCGGCTCGATGGTGAGTGGCGCCGCATCCTCGGCAGCACCCGCGTCGTCATCGGCGGGGATCTCGCCTCCCACTCGGGAACGACCATCCCGACCGCGTCGTAGGCGTCCTCCTCACGCCCCAGCTTGGTGAGAAGGTCGACGAGCCACGCGGCGACGTCGGGTTCCTGGTCGAAAGCCGTCGACCGGAGACCGTAAAGAAAGCCGAGGGCCGCCTGTGGGTGCCGGAGGCTGAGGTTCTTGGCGTCGCCGTAGGACTCCTCGACCCGGTTCGCGGCGTTCTTCCCGAAGGACGAGTCCATGCGCTTGGTCGAGATCATGAGCTCCGGGCCGGTCTGCCAGGCGCTGATGACCACGTCGACCTGCTTGACGTAGTTCTTGCCGAGCAGGTTCGCGCTGGCGCTCGCCGTACCGCCACT
>JBIOYO010000407.1:0-3730 GCA_044870175.1 Nocardioidaceae bacterium
CGGCGGAGAGCAGCAACGGGTCGCCGTCGCTCGTGCCCTCGCCAATGACCCGCCGGTCCTCTTGGCCGACGAACCCACCGCGAACCTCGACGCCTCCCGGGGCCGGGACCTGGCCCGGCTTCTCCGAAGGCTGGCCGACCAGGACCGCCGCGCGGTCATCATCGTCAGTCACGACGACCGGCTCCGCGAGGTGGCCGACCGCGTGTTGTGGCTCGAGGACGGCGCCTTCCGGCAGCTCGCCGCCCTGGCCCTGGACCCGGTGTGCCGGATGCAGGTCGAACCCACCGGACCCTACGCCACCTGGGGCGACCGGCGGTGGTGGTTCTGCTCCGATGCCTGCCGACGTGAGTTCCTCACCGACCCCGAGCGGTTCGAGCCCGGACCAGCTCACTAGGACCGCGTCCCGTACGCACCGCGACCCCCGCGTGAAAGGCAGCTGATGAGCACGACCACCGATCCCGGCCACAGCCCTGAACACCATTCCGACAAGGGGGATCGCAGGCGTCCAGGCCGCGTCATCACGATCGTCGGCGCAGCTCTGGGGGTCCTCCTCGTCGCCGGGGTCGCCCTGGTGGTCACCAGCGGCACCTTCGACGACGACCATCAGCCCGCGTCGACCAACGCCCACCGGGGCATGGCCAGCGGCACCGTATGGGTCGCCAACGAAGCGGGCGGCTCGCTCACCGCAATCGACGCCGCCACCAACACGGTGGCCACGACGGTGTCCGGCATCAACGGACCGCACAACGTGCAGGTCTCCCCGGACGGCGCGTCGGTGTGGACGGTCAGCGCCCACGACGGGTACGCCGCCATGCTCACCGCCCAGACGCTGCAGCTGCACGGCGCCGTACCGACCGGCGAGGCACCGGCGCATATCGTGGTCTCCCCCGACGGGGCTACCGCCTACACCACCAACGGTGGCGACGGAACCGTGTCCGTCCTCGACACCCCCACCATGAAACCGGTCGACACGATCAGGGTCGGGGAAGGGCCGCACGGGCTGCGGCCCAGCCCGGACGGCCGATGGCTCTACGTCGCCAACGTCGGCGGCACCACGCTCAGCGTCATTGACACGAAGGTCGACAGGAGGATCGCCGACATCGAGGTTGGCCAAGCCCCCGCACAGGTGGCGTTCTCCCCCGACGGCCGGTACGTCTACGCCTCGCTCAACGGTGAGGACGCCGTCGCCAAGGTGAACACCCGTTCGCGCAAGCTGGTCGGCAAGCTCTCGGTGGGTGACGGGCCGATCCAGACCCACGTCAGCGGCGACAACCGGTACCTCCTGGTCGCCAACCAGGGCACCGAGGAGCAGCCGGGGACCACTGTGTCGGTCATCGACGCCGACACGTTCACGGTCACCACGACCGTCGAGACCGGTCAGGGGTCGCACGGCATCGTCATCGATCCGTCCAGTCGGCACGCCTACGTCACCAACATCTACTCCGACGACGTCGCCGTTCTCGACCTTGCCGAGCTCAAGGTCGTCGCCCACTTCCCGGTCGGCGACAAGCCCAACGGCATCAGCTTCTCCGCCCTGACCGTCGAGCACCCGGAAAACGTGACGCTGCGGCTGCCTGACTCTGTCGACGGTTCCCACGACGACATGGAGGGACACGACGACGCGGGCCACGAGGCCGGCCACTGACAGCACCGTGCGCTCGACCCGCTGCCGGGTGTTCGCTCTCGGGAGGCGAGCCTGTCGCCCATGTTGGTCGCGTCCCCACCGGGCCGGCATCACCGCCCCGGACGGCGACGGTCAGCAGCCGCTCGGCCTCCGCCACCGGTCCTGCACCACCAGGCTCCTGCGGTGGTACCGCGACGGAGACGAGGTCACCGCGGACCAGCCCATCCGGTCCATTGCCACGGAGTCGTCGCGGGCCTACGGTCGGCCGCATCGCAATGCTTCGCTCGCGCACAGGCCTCCGTGCCACGTTCGCGGCGCGCATCGGCTCGGTCTGGGCACCGGCCGCGTTCTGGGGAGGGACGGATGGGTCCTGGTAGGGAAGCGCTGGGCAGGTCGATCAGCCGACGTACCTTCATCAAGGCCGCCGGTGCGTCGGGCGCGGCGTTCGTCATGTACGGGTACCTACCGGGTGGAACCAAGTGGGCGCTCGCCCAGATCCCGGGAGGCACCCTCGAACCGGGATCAGTGCCCAAGTTCAAGACACCGCTTCTCATCCCGCCGGTCATGCCTCGGGCCGCCACCCTGACCATGCCTGGCGGCAAGCCGGTGGACTACTACGAGATCTCGTTGCGGCAGTTCACCCAGCAGGTCCTGCCCGGTGGCCTTCCCTCCACGACCGTGTGGGGATACGGCGCCGTGGCGTCGGCGAGCCGGAAGGGCCTGCTCGTCCACCACGCGCCCTCGCTCACGATCGAGGCGAGCTGGAGGCGGCCCGTGCGCATCAAGTGGATCAACGACCTGTTGGACGCTGAGGGCAACTACCTGCCGCACCTCCTGCCGGTCGACCCGACACTGCACTGGGCGAACCCGCCCGGCGGGGTGGAGAGGCGGGACTCGCGGCCGACGTTCGTCGAGACACCCGGCCGGTACACAGGGCCGGTACCGACTGTCACACACGTGCACGGCGCTGTCGGCGTCGGTGACGAGAGCGACGGCTACGCCGAGGCGTGGTACCTCCCGGCGGCGGCGGACATCCCGGCGGGCTTCGCGACCGAGGGGACCTGGTACCACTTCTTCGCCGGGAAGGCGGCGGCGTACGGCTCCGAATGGGGGCCGGGGTATGCGACGTTCCAGTACCCGAACACCCAACGCGAGTCGACGATCTGGTACCACGACCACACGCTCGGTATGACGCGGCTGAACGTGTACGCCGGGCCGGCCGGCTTCTTCTTGGTCCGTGGCGGCCCGGAGGGAGCGAAGGCGGTCGTCGACAGCCGCTCCGGCGCGACCGCGGTCCTGCCTGGGCCCGCACCGAGGGAGGGGGACTCGTTTCCCCCGAACAAGACCTACTACGAGATCCCGATCGCGGTGCAGGATCGGTCGTTCCAGGCCGACGGCTCGCTGTTCTACCCGGACTCGCGGGAGTTCTTCGACGGTCTCGCGGCCGACTACATCCCCCAGGGTGAGTTCTCCCCGATCTGGAACCCGGAGTTCTTCGGGAACATGATCATCGCGAACGGGAACACCTGGCCGTTCCAGACGGTCGAGCAGCGGCGATACCGGTTCCGTTTCCTCAACGGCTGCCAGTCGCGCTTCCTCATCCTCGACTTCGGCAGCGTGCCCGGCGTCGAGGTGTGGCAGATCGGCAACGAGGGCGGCTTCCTGGCCGCGCCCGTCAACCTGACGGCCGACCACCACGGCCGCGTCCTGCTGGGGTTGGCGGAACGGGCCGACCTGATCGTGGACTTCACCCACGTGCCCTTGGGGAGCCACATCCTGGGCAACGTTGGTCCCGACGAGCCGTTCGGCGGCGGGTTGCCCGGCGTGCACTTCGAGCCGGCCGATCCGGGCTCCACCGGTCAGATCCTGGAGTTCCGCGTGGTGCCGTCGGTGGCACCGGATCCCACGACGCCTCCGCTGTTCTTGGTCCTGCCGCCGATCACGCCGCTCCCCGCCGAGACCATGACGCGGCCGCTCGCCCTCATCGAGCAGGCCGGCACCGGCCGAGAGGCGGAGGAACCCGGGGAGGAGCCCCAAGAGGTGGAGGGACCGGTCGCGGCCCTGCTCGGCAGCGTGGCGAACGGCCTCCTCGTGGAGCGGCTGTGG
>JBIOYO010000408.1:0-2893 GCA_044870175.1 Nocardioidaceae bacterium
GACCCGGGGCGCCGGTTCACCGTCCGCCACCCGATGGGCTGGGACGGCCCGGGCTGGATGATCGGCCCGGAGGAGGACGTCCTGCTGTGGGGGTTCACCGCCGGCATCGTCGACGCCCTGCTCGAGCACGTCGGCTGGGCGCGTTCGTGGGACCGCACCCAGGTCCGCAGGCTGCCGGCCCGGATGATCGACTGGCACCGCCTGGCGGCCTCCCTCGGCATCGAGGTGCCCGAGGGTGAGGAGTTCGACCCGGTGGCTGCCGGCCTCGTGCCCGCCGGCTACTTCGACGTCGACCGCGAGCACAGGCCGCCGGGCCGAGGAAGGACACCGGGGAGCCAGCCACCCGCCAGGCCGCAGCGCGCATCAGGTGACCGAAGTAAGTCCGGGACCGGTTCAGCGGGCTCGTCCGCACAGGCCGCTTCTCACCTCGGAAGCGGACGCCCACATGACCAGGACGACCGCCTGTGAACGCTCTCGACGTGGTGCTGCTCGTGCTGGTCGCGGCCTACGCGATCTCCGGCTACTGGCAGGGGTTCATCTCCGGCGCCTTCGCCACGACCGGGCTGCTGCTGGGCGGCCTGCTCGGCATCTGGCTCACCCCGCGCCTCTTCGGCAACAGCGACCCGTCGGTGTGGGTGTCGATCGGGGCGCTGTTCGTGGTGCTGCTCTGCGCGACGTTCGGCCAGGCGATCTTCTCCTTCGTGGGCGGTCGCATCCGCGACCGGATCACTTGGCAGCCGGCCCGTGCCTTGGACGCCGTGGGCGGGGCGGCCCTCAGCGTCGTCGCGGTCCTGGTGGTGGCCTGGGCGCTCGGCGTGGCCGCGAGCGGGGCGCGGCTGCCGTGGGTGACCGAGGAGGTCCGGGCCTCCCAGGTGCTGGCGCAGGTCGACGAGGTGATGCCGCCGTCGGCGGTGCGGGCCCTGCAGTCGTTCAACGAGGTCGTCGGCACCAGCGTGTTCCCGCGCTACCTGGAGCCGTTCGCACGCGAGCGGATCGTCCGGGTCGGACCTCCCCCGGCCCGGATCGCGGGCGACCCCCAGGTGCGGGCGGCGGCCGAGAGCGTGGTGAAGGTCCGCGGTGAGAACGCCTGCGGACGAGGCGTCGAGGGCTCCGCGTTCGCCTACGCCCCCGGCCGGCTGATGACCAACGCCCACGTCGTCGCCGGTGTCGGCGACCCCCGCGTCGAGGTCGACGGCGACGAGCTCGAGGCGCAGGTGGTGCACTACGACCCGGCGCTGGACGTGGCCGTGCTCGCGGTCGAGGGGCTCGACGCGCCGTACCTGCGTTTCGACCGCACCGAGAAGCCGCCCGGCACCCCCGCCGCCGTGCTCGGCTACCCCGAGGACGGGCCGTTCGACGTCCGAGGGGCCCGGATCCGCGCCCAGCAGCGGCTGCGCAGCCCCACGATCTACTCCACCGGCACCGTCGTCCGGGAGGTCTACTCGCTGCGCTCGCAGATCCGGCCCGGCAACTCCGGGGGGCCGCTGGTGTCCCTGCAGGGCCGCGTGCTCGGCGTGATCTTCGCGGCCTCCGTGACAGATAAGGACACCGGCTACGCGCTCACCGCGGCGCAGGTCGCCGAGTCGGCGGCGCTCGGCCTCACCAACGACGACCCGGTCAGCACCGGCGACTGCCCCTGACTGCCCACGACGCTCAGCCGCTTCCCGTGGAGGATCGCTCGTGGGAGGTGACGGATTCCCATGGTGCCATGGTGTTCTGGCCCCGCCGGACGTCCTCGCTCAGCCGGGTCAGCTCCGGTCGAGCAGCGCCTTCTTGGTCTCCTGCGCCTGGGTGATGGCCCGCTGCGGCGGCTTGACCCCGCGCACCTTGCGGTAGCCGATGAGGCCCAGCAGTGCGGCGATCAGGACCAGGACGACGAAGACGATCAGGAAGCACCAGGCCAGGTCCAGCCCGGTCATGTGCAGGAAGTAGGCGACGGCCACCCAGAACATCACGGTGGCCAGCACGACGAGGTACGCCGCCGCCCCGAACAGGCCGACCGCCGTGCCGCCCGCGCGGGCGCTCACCTTCAGCTCTGCCTTGGCCAGCGCGATCTCGCTGCGCAGCAGCGTCGACACGTCCCTGCTCGCCTCGGCGACCAGCGTGCCGATGCTCGGCTCCTCGGGCACGGTGGGGGCCTGCGCGGCAGCGGGGCGGCTGATGTCGGTCATCGGTCCTCCATGCGGGTCACCCTACTTTGCGGGCTAGTGGACATGTCGGGCCCGTCGGCGGCGCCGGAGGATCCCGGTCGCGAGCAGGGCGGAGGCGACCGACCCGGCGAGCACCGCGGTCTTCGCCGCGGCCGCCTCGCCGGGAGGGAAGGACAGCTCGGCGACAAGCAGGGCGACGGTGAAGCCGATCCCTGCCAGCACGGCCGCGCCGACGAGGTCGCGCCAGGTCAGGTCCGGGCCGAGCTCCGCCCCGGTCACCTTGACGACGACCGCGGCTCCGCCGAGGACGCCGAGCGGCTTCCCGACCAACAGGCCGAGGATGACGCCCAGCACGACCGGGTCACCGGCCAGCGAGCCGGCGTGCACCGCCACACCCGCACTGGTGAGGGCGAAGAAGGGCACCGCGACACCGGCCGAGTACGGCGTCAGGAGGTGCTCCAGCGCCTCCGCCGGGGAGCGGCGCTCACCGGGGTCGGGGCGCACCCGCGTGAGCAGCCCCATCGCCACGCCGGCCACCGTGGCGTGGATCCCGCTCTCGTGGACACACCACCAGATCGCCAGTGACAGCGGGACGTACCAGATCCACGACTCGCCCCTGACCCTCTGGAGGACGGCGTAGACGCCCAGCCCGAGGACCGCGAGGAGCAGCGGCGCCACTGAGAGGTGGTCGGTGAACACCACCGCGATCAGTGCGATGACGATGAGGTCGTCGACCACCGCGA
>JBIOYO010000409.1:0-2758 GCA_044870175.1 Nocardioidaceae bacterium
CAAGGTGGCCTCGCACCTGCACCCGGAGGGGTCGTTCGACCTCGCCGACTTCCCCGTGCCGACCGGTCGGGAGGAGATCTGGCGGTTCACCCCGCTGAAGCGGCTGCGCGGCCTGCACGACGGCAGCTTCACCGGCGCCGCCACCGCCACGGTCACGGTGGACGCCCCGGAGACGGTCGGTGTGGAGCTGGTCGGCCGGGACGACCCCCGGCTCGGCACGGTGTTCACGCCGCACGACCGGGTGTCGGCGCAGGCATGGGCGTCGTTCACCCATGCCCGTGTGGTCAGGGTGCCGCCGGACACCGAGGTCGGCGCTCCGGTCACGGTGACCATAACCGGGGGCGGCGCCGAGGGAGCGGAGTTCGGTCACCTCTACCTGGAGGTCGGCGCGCACGCCAAGGCCACGGTTGTCGTGTGTCACGTCGGCAGCGCGGTCCGCGCCGCCAACGCCGAGGTAGTGGTCGCCGAGGGCGCGTCGCTCAACCTGGTGACCGTGCAGGACTGGGACGACGACGCGGTGCACGCGGTGCAGTTCCACGCGCGGGTGGGTCGCGACGCGACGTACCAGCAGTGCGTGGTGAGTCTCGGCGGGGACGTCGTCAGGGTTGGCTCGTCGGTCGACTACGCGGGGCCCGGCGGCAGCGCGGAGCTGCTCGGCCTGTACTTCACCGACGCCGGCCAGCACCTCGAGCACCGGCTGTTCGTCGACCACAACGCCCCGCACACTCGTAGTCATGTCGACTACAAGGGAGCGCTGCAGGGCCAGGGCGCCCATGCGGTGTGGATCGGCGACGTGCTGATCCGCAAGGTCGCCGAGGGCATCGACACCTACGAGTCCAACCGCAACCTGGTGCTCACCGACGGCTGCCAGGCCGACTCGGTGCCCAACCTGGAGATCGAGACCGGCGAGATCCAGGGAGCCGGGCACGCGTCCACCACAGGGCGGTTCGACGACGAGCAGCTGTTCTACCTGCAGTCCCGCGGCATCGACGAGGACGAGGCCCGGCGGCTGGTGCTGTACGGCTTCTTCATCGACATCATTCGCAGGATCGGCGTGCCCTCCCTGGAGGCGGACCTGGTGGCGAAGATCGAGGAGGAGCTGTCCCGGTCGGTGGTGACGGCCTCGTGAGCTTCATCCGCGCCTGCGACCTCGACGACCTCGCCGAAGGCACGCCGTACGCCGCCGTGGTCGAGGGCACCGAGGTGGCCCTGGTCCGTGACGGCGACACGGTGTACGCGATTCGCGACGAGTGCTCGCACGCGGCGATCGCCCTGTCGGAGGGCGACGTCGAGGGTTGCGAGATCGAGTGCTGGCTGCACGGCTCGCGGTTCGACCTGCGCACCGGTGAGCCGCGGGGGCTGCCCGCAACCGAGCCGGTCCCGGTCTACCCGGTCCGCGTCGACGGCGGCGACGTCCTGGTCGACGTGCGCAGCCCGCTCGCGGTGGAGGAGCCCAGCAGATGACACCGGCGATGACACGGCTGACGACGAGGAGAGAGAAGACATGAGCGAGCTGGAGATCCGAGACCTGCATGTCGCGGTGGACACCGAGAACGGCCCCAAGGAGATCCTGACGGGGGTCACCCTCACCGTCCGCGGCGGCCAGACCCACGCGATCATGGGCCCGAATGGGTCCGGCAAGTCCACGCTGGCGTACTCGGTGGCCGGCCACCCGAAGTACCACGTCACCTCCGGGTCGGTCACGCTGGACGGCCAGGACGTCCTGGGCATGACCGTCGACCAGCGAGCACGGGCGGGGCTGTTCCTCGCGATGCAGTACCCGGTCGAGGTGCCGGGCGTGTCCGTCGCGAACTTCCTGCGCACGGCCAAGACCGCCCTGGACGGCGAGGCGCCGAAGCTGCGCACCTGGGTGAAGGACCTGAACGCAACCATGGCGCAGGTCAAGATGGACCCGGCCTTCTCCCAGCGCAACGTCAACGAGGGGTTCTCCGGGGGGGAGAAGAAGCGGCACGAGATCGTCCAGCTGGAGCTGCTCGACCCCCGGGTCGCGATCCTCGACGAGACCGACTCCGGCCTCGACATCGACGCGCTGCGGATCGTCTCCGAGGGCGTGAACCGGTTCCGCGCCCGCCCGGACAAGGGCGTCGTCCTGATCACCCACTACACCCGGATCCTGCGGTACATCACTCCTGACTTCGTGCACGTGTTCGTGGACGGGCGGATCGCCGAGGAGGGTGGTCCGGAGCTCGCCGAGCGGCTCGAGGCCGAGGGCTACGTCGGCTACCAGACCGCGGGAGCGGACGCCTGACATGTGGTGCCAGAGATGACCAGCACGCGTGCGGCCCGCCCCGGCTCCCTGCCGGGACTGCTCGACGGCCTGGACGTGATCCGGAGGGACTTCCCGATCCTCTCCCGCGAGATGGCCGGGGGGCACCCGCTGGTCTACCTCGACAGCGCCAACACCTCGCAGAAGCCGCAGGTGGTCGTCGACGCGATGGTCGAGCACCTGGAGCGGCACAACGCCAACGTCGCCCGGGCGATGCACCAGCTCGGCGCGGAGTCCACCGCGGCGTTCGAGGCGGCCCGGGACACGGTCGCGGCGTTCCTGCACGCGCCCAGCCGCGACGAGGTGGTGTTCACCAAGAACGCCACGGAGGCGCTCAACCTGGTCGCCAACACCCTGGCCTGGGCCCGCGGGCCGCTGGGCGTGGGCGCGGGCGACGTCGTGGTGACCACCGAGATGGAGCACCACTCCAACATCGTGCCCTGGCAGCTGCTCACCGAGCGCACGGGCGCC
>JBIOYO010000410.1:0-9591 GCA_044870175.1 Nocardioidaceae bacterium
CCGGCGGACGGCCGCTGCAGGTCGTCGCGGCGCCGGAGATCGCGCCCGCCGTCTCCGCAGTCCTGAGGTCGCTGGCCAGCGACGGCGGGGCCGACTGCCCGGGGACGGTTGTGCGCGCGGAGCCTCCCCGCCGGACCATGCGGGCGATGGCCGCCGCCCCGAGCGGGCGCCCCGACGTGTGGATCCCCGACTCGTCGGCATGGACGTCGCCGGTCCTCTCACAAGGCGTGAGCCTTCCCGGCGGCGGCCCGTCGGTTGCGACGTCGCCGTTCGTGCTCGCCGTGCCGACGTCCGCCGTCGACGTGCGGAGCACTCTGCCGTTGACCGCCCCTCGGCTCCTCGCGCAGGCGCCGAGGCTGCGCTGGGCGCTGCCCGACCCGGCCCGGTCCCCGAGTGCGGCCGCCGCGGTGCTGTCGCTCAGGGCGGCCCTGGCCGCGACTCCGGGCGGCGCGGGACGGATCGCGGAGATCGTCCGCGCCGGGGCCGGGCGGCCACCCGGCCTCACCGACCTGGCCGGCCTCCGGGTGCGTACGGCGCTGCCGGTGGCCGAGCAGCAGGTGCTGTCACAGACGCGATCCGGCGGGATGAGGCGCCTCGCTGTGGCGTACTCGCGCCCCGGCTACACCGCCGACTACCCGTTCCTCGTCCTCACCACCGACCGCGACGCCAGGGTCCAGGCGACCGCGCTGCTCCGGGCGCTTCGCGGGGAGCCCGGCCGCCGGCTGCTGGCCGCGGACGGGTTCCGCGACCCGCACGGCGTGCTGGGGGCCGTGGGGGTCGCCGGGGTCGACGACGCGGTCCGGCCACCCCGCGTGCCGACCGCGGCGGAGATCCGGACCGCGGTGCGTACCGTGGCCCTCATCCGCCGCCCGTCCCGGGTCCTCGCCGTGGTCGACGTGTCCGGCTCGATGGGGCAGCTGGTCGGCAGCACCGGCGAGTCACGGCTGAGCCTCGCGCTTCGAGGTCTCCTCACCGGTCTCGCGGCCTACCCGGACGACACCGTCACGGGCCTGTGGACGTTCTCCACCCGGCTCACCCCCACCACCGACTACCGCCGGCTCGTGCCGCTGGTACGGCTCGGCGCCGGACCTGACGGCACGATCGGACGGAGCCGCCTGGCCCAGGCGCTGACCCAGGTGCAGGTGCGCGTCGGCGGCGGGACCGCGCTGTACGACACCACGTGGGCTGCCGTCCGGGCCGTGCGCCACGGCTGGCAGCCCACCCACGCCAACGGCGTCGTCCTCGTGACCGACGGGGCCAACCAGGACCCGGCCGGGCTCAGCCTCCCCCGCCTGCTGGACCGGCTCCGGGCCGGCCCGCGCGACCGCCCGGTGCCCGTGTACGGCGTCGCGATCGGCCCCGACGCGGACCGGCGGAGCCTGGACGCCATCGCCCGCGCGACCGGCGGCCAGGCCTACACCGTCCTGGACCCCCGCCAGGTCGTGCCCGCGATCCAGGACGCCGTGGGCCGTCGGGGCTGAACCGACCCGCGAACGGGCATCTCGGGCATACTGGGGAGGTGGGACAGGCGGGGCGATGACCACCGAGCACAGCAGGGACGAGCGACAGCTGTTCGAGTCGCTCGGCTCCGAGGTGTTCGAGCGGGCCACGTCGGCCGGTTGGCTGGACGCCGACGACCCCGACTACGAGCCGGGCAAGCCCGAACGCGAAGGTCTCGACCTGCTGGTCCGGCTCGGCCTGCTGCGGCTCGACGAGCGGACCCGCCGGTTCTACCCGGTCGACCCGCTGTCGGTGCAGGCACAGGTGGTCGTCCCCTTGACCCAGCAGGGCAGCGAGCTGTTGTCGGAGTCGGCTCGTTGGTCCTCCGCGCTCGCCGAAGCGGCACACGCGTTCCGGTCCTCGCCGCACGCGACCGTCAGCCCGATCACCGAGATCCACGGGATCGACAAGATCAACGGCTTCATCGATACGGCCCTCGGCGACTGCCGAGAGGAGCTGCTCACCGCCCAGCCGCACCGCAAGCGCCCCCCGCGCGCCCAGGACCGCGACGTCCATGCCCTGGAGCGGGGCGTGAAGATGCGGACGCTCTACCAGCACTCCGCCCGGCACAGCCCGGCTACCCGTGAGTACGTCGCCATGATCGTCCCGCTCGGGGCGGACGTGCGCACGCTCGACGAGTTCTTCCGCCGGCTGATCGTCTTCGACCGCCAGCTCGCCCTGATCCCTGCCACCGAGGACCGCAGCGTCGCCATCGCTATCCAGGACAAGAGCCTGGTGTCGTACCTGGTGGACATCTACGACCGAGCCTGGGAGCGCGGGATGCCGTTCACCCTCACCGGTAAGGAGGCCGAGCACCGCATCGCCTCTGACGTCCGCCGGATGACCCTGCGCCTCCTCGCGGAAGGGCACAGCGATGCCGCGAGCGCGAAGCGTCTGGGCGTGAGCACCCGCACCTACGCGGGGTACATTGCCTCCCTCAAGGACGAGTACGGCGTGCAGACCAGGTTCCAGCTCGGCTGGGCGATGAGCCAGGCGGAGAGCCGACTCGAGGACCCGGGCGCCTCTGCGCAGCTCGACCGCGACCACGCCTCGTTCTGACCGGCCCTCGCCGGCTCCACGGCCCCGGACGCGCGATGAGGGCAACGCCTGCGAGGCGTTGCCCTCACCGGTGACGGAGACGGGCCGGGGGGACTGGCTCTAGATCGCAACCTGTGGGGGGAGAGGCGCGATCTCGTCTCGTCTCATCGCGGACGCTTTGGGGGAGAGCGTCCACGCCCTGGGGAGGCCGACCCTGACGGGCGACCTCATTGTGTGCAGTTGTGGGCGGGACCAGAGTTCCGCCCCCGCAGGGCGAGACTCAGTCCCAACTCGTGTCGATCCGGAAGTTGCTGGGCCGGTCGACCCCTCCGGTTCCGGGATCCTCGTCGGCCGAGGAGGGCGCGGTCGACGCGGTGAGTCCGAGGATGACCGTGACGGCGACGCCGGTCAGCCACTTCGCGGCAGTCTTGGGGTTCATTGGGTGTGGTCCTTGCTCTCGTCGTGCTGGGATCAGTCGCCGATGGAGCCCCGAGTTGCTGTGATCGGACTGCTCTAGTGTCGGGGGTAGAAAGGTGAAACCTCCACAAAAAGCAGGCGCAGGATCATGCAGTGCAAGTTTCTGCAAGATCCGGGCAGACACAGACAAGGGGGCTCAAACCCCCCGAGCACCCTTCAGATGGGTCCTGCTCACCATGGTGCGCCGAAGGCGACGAACGGGGCCGGAGCACCGGCGTCACCGCTCGCCGCCTGAGCGCGAGCCAAGGCGTCCGCGGAGGCGACGCCTGCCGCCATGTCGCGGTGCACGCGGTGCATCACGTCGGCGGCCACGTCGTCACGCACGCGCGCGACGCCGGCGAGCACAGAGCACGCTCCGAGATGCAGGAGCACGTTCGTCAGCCCGAGACCTTCGTCTCCAGGACGAATAGTAGCGAGTCCAGCCTCACATGCCGAGAGCACGACGCAAGAAGCCACCCGATTGTCGGCGTCGACCTCATAGGCGTACAGCTGGCCGTCGGCCAACCGCAGCGCGGAGAACAGCGGGCTGTCCTGCCGGTGGACGCCGTGGCCGGCGACGTGGACCACGTCGCTGCGGGCCAGGTCGGCACGCACGGACGCGACCGTCGCGTCGGCTCCGAGCCGCACGGTGGCGCCCGGCCAGAGCCGGCCCACCCCGGTCGCCTCCTCCTCGGCCCGGCGCAGCTCGGGACCGGCGACCGCGACCACGCGGGGCGCGTCGGGCCGCGGGACGGCCCTGGCCCGCAGCCAGGCCGTCGCACTGGGCGTGACCACGGTGGCGCGGCCCACCCGGGAAGGGAGCAGCCCCCACGGCAGTACGGCGAGCGCGCCCGAGCACGACGCGACCAGGGCGCCGTCGCCGATCCGGAGCGGCCCGAGGAGCAGCTCGTCCAGGCGCCGGAGCCCTGCACCCAGGCTGCGGCGGGCGACCTCCTGCAGCGCGTCGGGGACCCGCGGCATCGCCAGCACGTCCAGGTCCCCGCGGACCCGGGAGACCAGGTCCTCGACCTGCCGGACGCCGGCGAGCGGGACCAGCCGGCACACCCTGCCTCGCACTACCACCGCCAGCCACTGCCCCTGGTGCCGCGCGAAAGTGACCAGCGTTGTCTCGTCGGTCCGGGTGGCCTCACGCAGCTCCGCCACCCGGACGGTCGTGCGGGCCGGGCCGCCGCGCTGCCCCTCCATCTCCCAGGCGCGACTGCGCACCCCTCGCTGCAGCTGCGCCGCGCGGCCGCGGAGACGGGTCAGCTGGTCGACGGCTGCCGGGTCCCCGGCCAGCTCCCGGGCCTCCTCCTCGACGTGACGCAGCTCGGCCAGCAGCTCCGCGGTCCGGTCGTCGCGCGGCGGCCGCACCCGGGGCAGCCGGGTCGACACCGCACGGGCGCGCTCGACGTGCTCCAGGACTCCGGCGGCACGACCGGTGTCGACCGCGATCTCCAGTCCCAGCCTGGCAAGAGCCACCCCGTGTACGGCGCTGGCGGTGCGCAGGTCCAGGGAGCCGAACCCGGTCTGGTAGTCACCGAGCTCGTCCAGCCCCCTGCGGACCTCGCGCCGGGCCCCCGCGACGTCGGCGCGGTGGCGGGCCAGAAGTGCCCGCACCTCGCGGGTGTGCAGCCTGGTCTGCAGCGAGTCGGTCGCCCGCAAGGGGAACGTGCCCTCGACGTCGTCACCAGCACGGAGCCGGCACTCGGCGGCCAGCAGAGCCGTCGTACGGGCCAGGTCAAGCCGCGCCTCGACCGCGCAGGCAGCGGCCAGCTCCTCCGCAACCCCCGCGACCGCCCGGAGCGCGGTGCGGCGCGCCCGCGGCCCCTTCTCGTCGGCCGCGGCGCGGGCGGCCCGCAGCGCGAGCAGCTCCGCGTGGCGCTGCCAGCGCAGGTTGCCCCGGCGGGCGAACCGGCGGTACGCCGACGCGGCGTACCTGCGTGCGCGGGCCGGGTCCTGCTCGACCAGCGCGCACTCGGCCCGGACCACCTCGGTCTCCGCGAGGTCCTGCTGCAGCCTCGCGGCGGCGAACATCTGCGCCGCCCGGCGGAGGATCCCGTCGGCGTCGCGCACCAGCCCGGCCTCGCGGAGCACGCGGGCCTGGTCGAGCAGGTTGACCGGGTGCGGCGGCGAGTCGTGCTCGATCGCCTCCTCCATCAGCTGCAGCGCCTTCGGCAGCCGACCGGCCAGGAAGTGCACGTAGCCGAGGTTGTGCCGGGCCGCCCAGTACCTCGCGTGGTCGCCGGACTCCGCTGTGATCGCCAGGCACCGCCGCAGGTCGGCCTCCGCGGCGGCCAGGCTGCCGTGCTCGAGATGCAGGGCGCTCCGGTTCAGCAGCACCTTCGCCTGGTCGGAGGCGGACGTGAGACCCAGAAGCCCTTCCGCCTCGTCCAGGGCGCGCAGCGCCTCACGGGTCCGGCCGGCACGGAGCAGGAGCAGGCCACGCTGTCCGCGCACCGTCGCCGTGACGTCGCGGAGGCTCGCCCGCTCGGCCAGCTCCTCTGCCACGGTGAGCAGCGCCAGCGCCTCGTCGAGCCGTCCGGTCACCTCGAACTGCGCGGACGCCTGGCTGAGCACCACCCTGGCCAGCAGCTCGCGACGGCCCCCCGAGTCGCCAGGGTCCCTGCCAGGGTCGCCGCCGGCGACATCGAGCCGCCGGCGCAGCACGCGCAACCGGCGCAGCGCCGCCTGAGGACGGCCACTGCTCAACAGGTCGCGCGCGTCGTCGACGTCGGCGCGCAGGCGCGTGAGGTCGGGTGGCGAGGCCACCCCTCGAAACCTACAGCTGGAACAGCGGGGTGACGACCGAGTTCTCGGCGTCGTCGGAGCCGGGGGCGCCGTCCGGCTCGACCGGGTGGAAGCTCAGCTGGGCGAACCCCTCGGGCAGGTCGGTGAACACGAACCGGCCGGAGTCGTCGGCGGTGGTCTGTGCACGCCCGCCCTGCATCCGCAGTCGCACGGTCATCGGTCCCGGCGGAGCGATCCAGCCGTCGATGCGCAGAGCGTCGGACGTGGCCCGGGTGACGGTGACCATCGCGCTCAGGCTCTCCGCGGAGAAGGTCAGCGACTCGGTGCGCGTGCCCGCCTGCGTCTCCCCCCGGGTGGCCAGCGCGTCGACGGGCATCCGGGTGATCTGAGCCACCTCGGCGAACATCTCGTCGAGAGCGAGCGCGAACTGGATCCGCTGCACCAGGTCCCGCGGCACCGGGTCGACCGTGGCCAGCAGGTCCGCCACCTCACGCAGCAGCGACGTGTCTGTGTCGTCCAGCGGCTCGGCCGCGAGCTGTTCGACGGCGATCTCCTCGGGAGTCCGGTCCTGCATCATCTCTCCAGTCCTTCCCACTCAGGGTCGCGCGCAAGCAGGTCGCGCAGCTTGGCCAGGCAGCGGCCCCGGGTCGGGCCGATGCTGCCGACGGGCATTCCCAGCGCCACGGCGATGTGCGCGTAGTCGGGCCGGTCCGCGAACGCGATCACGCCGATCAGCTGGCGGCAGCGCTCGGGCAGCTCCAGGACGTGCCCCCAGAGCCGGCGCTGCCTGCTGTTGCGGACCACCACCTCGTCGGGCAGCGCCTCACGCTGCACCGGCACCGCCATCATCTCCTCGCCGTCCACGCCGAAGACCGCACCGGTGCGGCCCACGTCCGCGCGCACCCGCCGGCGCACCCGCCAGGCCTCGCGCCGGGTCGAGGTGAGCAGCCACTTCACCACCGTCTGGGTGTCGCGGATGGTCTGCGCGCTGCGTAGCAGGCTCATCCAGACCGTCTGCACGACGTCCTCGGCGGCCACCGGGTCGACGCCCGCGCCGCGCACGGTCTGCCACATCAGCGGCGTGACCACCTCGACCAGCTCGTCGAAGGCGGACCGGTCGCCGGCCACGTAGCGGGCGAAGGCGCCGCTGGCCCTGGTGACCAGCGTGTCCCCGCCCGCCTGGGCGGCGGTCACTGTGCCGGCCTCCCGTGGCGTGGCCTGGTCGGCAGCGTGGCGATCGCCCGTCGCATGCGGGTGACAGCCGCGCACACGTCGTGGCCGGCTTGGTCAGCCTCGTGGCCGGACTCGCGGCCAGCCTCGTGGCCGGAGTCGCGGTCGATCTCGTTGTGGCGGTACTCCGCGGCCAGCACCGCGGCCAGCTCACCGGCCAGCACCGGCGCCGCGAACGAGGTCCCGCTCCACACGCCGAACCCGGAGGAGAAGTCGTCGGGGTCCATGCTCTGGCGCACGCCGGAGTCGGTCTCCACCTCCACCTCGGGGCCACGGGACCCGTTGTAGGTCGTGGGGAAGGTGCTGACCAGTGCGGCGCCGCGGCGCATGTACTTGACCCATGGCCCTTCGTTGCTGAACAGCGCGGTCGTGCCGTTGGGGTTGAGCGCTCCGACAGCGAGCACGGGGACCACGTCGGGGTCGGGGCGGTAGGGGCTCCCGTCGTACGGCGCGAAGGCGGCGGGGTGGGCCGGCCGCTCCGTGGCGTCGTTGCCCGCGGAGACGACCACCGCCACGCCGTACCGGCCCAGCATCTCGATCGGCCCGCGCAGCAAGGGGTCGAAGTCCGGGTCGTCGGGCTGCTCGTGGTAGTAGCCGAGGGACAGCGACACGACGTCGACCGGCTGGTAGCGGCAGTGCCCGTTGACGGCCAGCATCTGGCGCAGCACCAGCAGCTGCAGGGTGCGCAGCATCGCCGACTCCTCCACGACGCCGTCGTTGCCGTAGAGCGGGATGTCGAGGATCTCCGCCTCGGGGCAGCGTTGCCGGACCAGCCCGGCGATGAACGTGCCATGGCCGGCGTCCTCATCGAGCCAGCCCAGCAGCGGCTCGCCGACGCCGGTGAGGTCCCCGGCCGCATCCCGCGGCTCGATGCCGATCCGGGTGCCGAGCACGTCGACGTCGTGGGTGACGAACTGGCTGCCCAGCCACGGGTGCTCGCCGATGCCCGTGTCCAGCACCGCCACGACCGGTCGCCGGGTCCGCTCCCGGGTCACGTCGTACGACGGCACCGGCTGCTGGCCGACCCAGGTGACCGGCTGCCGGCCACCGCCGCCGGCGACCGAGTAGTCGTCCAGCCCGTAGCCGCCGATCCGGCTCACCGGACCCCAGGGGTGCGGGTCGGTTCGCGGCCGGTGCGAGTCGGTCCGCGGGTGCGGGTCGGTGCGCGGCGCGTGGGAGTCTGTACGCGGGTGCGGGTCCGTGCGAGGCGCGGAGCTGGTCGCCGGGTGCTCGAGGCTGACCGCCGCGCACCCGTCGTGCTCGCGCATCTCCGCCCGGAAGTCCTGCAGCAGCCGCCAGGTGTCGATCGGCCGGAACGCCTCGGAGCGGTCCTGACGTGGCCTGAGGAACACCCGGGTGACCCAGATGTCATCGAGCTGCCGGCGCTGCTCGGCGGTGAGACCCGCCTCCTCGGCTTGGTCGAGGAGGTCGCGGTCGCGCTGGTTCAGGTCGTCCTCGTCGACGTCGTAGCCCGCCTTGTCGCTGGCCAGCTCGCGCAGCCGGCGCAGGACCTCAGGGTCGCCCCCGCGGATGAGCAGGGAGTCGGCCCGGTAGGCGGTCGACAGCACGGTCCACTTCTGGCTGACCAGCTGGTAGGCGGTGGTGGGGTCGAGCAGCCGGACCATCATGTAGTCGTCGCTGAGCTGCTGGACCACCCGCGGCTGCGAGGGCAGGGTGCCACGCCGCCAGCTTCCGGCTCCTCGGTCGTCCGTCATCGGTTACGTCCCTTCGGTGTCCCGGACGGCACAGTCGCCGCCACCGTCGAGCCCCCCGGTCGCCTGAGCATATTGACCTTTGTGCTGCCGCGTCAGTGTTCCTTCGACGCTGCCGCGCCAGCGGTCATTCGGCACTGCCGCGCCAGCGGCCCGGCTCACTGCCCCCGCGGTGCTGCCGGGCCGCCTCGCGACTTGCTCTCGGTGGAGCCCACCCCCGTGACAGGGGCTCCACCGCGGTCCCCCCGGACCACGAAGGCAAGGAGACCGGCCGGACCGGGCTGATACACGCCCGCCAGAACTTTTCTTCCGCCGGCTTGGACCGGGTCTCCCGGCGCGGTGGACGTATCACGGCTCCCACCTCCGCGCTCCTCTCTAAAGAGCCGCCAGCCGGCAAGCACTCGACTGCCCCCGACAGGAGTGGTGTCCATGAGCTCTCGCCACCTCGACGAGCTGGACCGAGCCGTCGCCGTCGCACGCAGAGCGGTCACTGCCGGGCGTCTGGACCGGCCCGACCGGCTCACCCAGTTCCTCTACCGTCGCTGGTACCTCGGCCAGCAGGACGCCCCGAGCGTCACCCCCCTGCCGATGTGGCAGTCCTGGGGGCCCCTCTGGGACGAGTCCGTCGCCCGGCGACGGTCGTCGCTGGTCCGGCTGCACCTGACCTGCGCGCCGCACACCTCCCTGCACGCCATCGGCCTGGTCACCGAGCGCGCCCGGAGCTGGGACCACCCCTGGCGGCTGAACTCCACGGCGCTCGGCCGGGCCGTGCCCGCTCCGGACGCGACCGTGCTCTACCTGCCGGTCGAGGGCATGGCCGACCTGCGCGGCCCGGTCACCGACCTGCTCCACGAGATCCAGCCGTTCCTCGCCACCACCGTCCCGGCGCTCACCCTGCGGATCG
>JBIOYO010000411.1:0-8863 GCA_044870175.1 Nocardioidaceae bacterium
GCCAGCATCGAGGCGATCGACCGGGGGGAGAACCGCGAGTCGTTCAAGAAGGTCGTCGAGGAGCTCGGCGGCGAGGTGGCCCGCAGCGTGATCTGCCACTCGATGCAGGACTGCCTGGCCGCGGCCGGGGAGCTCGGCTACCCGGTGGTGGTCCGGCCCAGCTTCACGATGGGCGGCGCCGGGTCCGGCATGGCCTACGACGAGGACGGCCTGCGCCGCATCGGCGGGGCGGGCCTCGACGCCAGCCCGACCACCGAGGTGCTGCTGGAGGAGTCGATCCTCGGCTGGAAGGAGTACGAGCTGGAGGTGATGCGCGACAAGGCCGACAACGTCGTCATCGTCTGCTCGATCGAGAACCTCGACCCGATGGGCGTCCACACCGGGGACTCCATCACCGTCGCCCCCGCGATGACGCTCACCGACCGCGAGTACCAGCACCTGCGCGACCTGTCCATCGGGATCATCCGCTCGGTCGGCGTGGACACGGGGGGGTGCAACATCCAGTTCGCGGTCAACCCCGACGACGGCCGTGTGGTGGTGATCGAGATGAACCCCCGCGTCTCGCGCTCCAGCGCGCTGGCGTCGAAGGCGACCGGCTTCCCGATCGCGAAGATCGCCGCCAAGGTCGCCGTCGGCTACACCCTGGACGAGATCGCCAACGACATCACGCGGGAGACTCCCGCGAGCTTCGAGCCGACGTTGGACTACGTCGTGGTGAAGGTGCCTCGGTTCGCCTTCGAGAAGTTCCCCGCCGCCGACCCCACCCTGACCACGCACATGAAGTCGGTCGGCGAGGCGATGGCGATCGGACGCTGCTTCACCGAGGCGCTGCAGAAGGCGCTGCGGTCGCTGGAGAGCAGGGACGCGCCGTTCGACTGGCGGCACCACTGGGTCGACCTGGACAAGGACGCCCTGCTGGAGCAGGTCCGGACCCCGCACGACGGCCGGCTCAAGCGGGTCATGGACGCCCTGCGGGCCGGGGCCACCGCGCAGGAGGTGCACGCGGCGACGGCGATCGACCCGTGGTTCGTCGACCAGCTGCAGCTGGTCAACGAGGTGGCGATGGAGGTCCTCGACGCCCCCGCGCTCACCCCGGAGCTGCTCCGGCTGGCGAAGCGGCACGGCTTCTCCGACGAGCAGATCGGCAAGCTGCGCAACATGAGCACCGACGTGGTCCGTGGCGTGCGGCACGCGCTCGGCATCCGGCCGGTGTTCAAGACGGTGGACACCTGCGCGGCCGAGTTCGCCGCGCGCACGCCGTACCACTACTCCTCCTACGACGAGGAGACCGAGGTTGCCCCCCGGGAGCGGCCCGCGGTGATCATCCTCGGCAGCGGCCCGAACCGGATCGGCCAGGGCATCGAGTTCGACTACTCCTGCGTGCACGCCAGCCTGGCCCTGTCGGAGGCGGGCTATGAGACCGTGATGGTCAACTGCAACCCGGAGACCGTCTCCACCGACTACGACACCAGCGACCGGCTCTACTTCGAGCCGCTCACGCTCGAGGACGTGCTGGAGGTCTACGCCGCGGAGCGTGCCGCCGGCCCGGTCGCGGGGGTGATCTGCCAGCTCGGCGGGCAGACCCCGCTCGGCCTCGCCCAGGGCCTGGAGGACGCCGGGGTGCCGATCGTCGGCACCACGCCTGAGGCGATCCACCTGGCGGAGGAGCGCGGCGCGTTCGGGCGGCTCCTGGCCCGGGCCGGCCTGCCGGCGCCGAAGCACGGGCTGGCCACGTCGTTCGAGGAGGCCCGGGGGATCGCCGCGGAGATCGGCTACCCGGTCCTGGTGCGACCGTCCTACGTCCTCGGCGGGCGCGGCATGCAGATCGTGTACGCCGACGACGCGCTGCGCTCCTACATCGAGGCCGCCACCGAGATCAGCCCGGACCGTCCCGTGCTGGTCGACCGGTTCATCGACGACGCCGTGGAGATCGACGTCGACGCGCTGTTCGACGGCGAGGAGCTGTTCCTCGGCGGGGTGATGGAGCACATCGAGGAGGCCGGCATCCACTCCGGGGACTCCGCCTGCGCGCTGCCGCCGATCACGCTGGGCGCAGCCGAGGTGCGCCGGATCCGCGAGGCCACCAAGGCGATCGCGCGGGGCATCGGCGTGCTGGGACTGCTCAACATCCAGTTCGCCCTGGGCTCCGACGTGCTCTACGTCCTGGAGGCCAACCCCCGGGCCAGCCGCACCGTGCCGTTCGTGTCGAAGGCGACGGCGACGCCGCTGGCCCGGGCGGCGGCACGGGTGATGCTGGGGGAGTCGATCGCCTCGCTGCGCGCCGCCGGGGTGCTGCCGGAGCGAGACGGCGGCGACCTGCCCGGCGACGCGCCGATCGCGGTCAAGGAGGCGGTGATGCCGTTCAACCGGTTCCGCACCCCGGACGGTCGCAGCGTGGACACCGTGCTCGGCCCGGAGATGCGGTCCACCGGTGAGGTGATGGGCTTCGACGCCGACTTCGGCACCGCGTTCGCCAAGTCCCAGGCGGCGGCGTACGGCTCGCTGCCCACCTCCGGCCGGGTCTTCGTCAGCATGGCCAACCGCGACAAGCGCACCATGATCTTCCCGGTCAAGGTGCTCGCCGAGCTCGGCTTCGAGATCGTCGCCACCCAGGGCACCGCCGAGGTGCTCCGCCGCAACGGCGTCTCGGCCACCGTCGCCCGCAAGCACTTCGAGGGGCCCGGCCCGCACGGTGAGCCCACGACCGTGCAGATGATCCACGAGGGCCTGGTCGACATGGTCGTGAACACCCCGCACGGCTCCGGCGCCGGCTCGGCCCGGGTCGACGGCTACGAGATCCGCACCGCCGCCGTGCAGAACAACGTCCCCTGCATCACCACCGTCCAGGGCCTCGCCGCCGCCGTGCAGGGCATCGAGGCGCTGCGGGCCGGCGAGGTCGGGGTCCGCTCCCTGCAGGACTGGGCGGCCAGCCTCCGGTGACGGCGTACGAGGCGCTGTTCGACCGCGTCCTCACCAGGACCGACCCCGAGCGCGCCCACACGGCCGCCGCGCGGGCGATCCGGATGGCGCGCCCGCTGCTGGAGACCGGCGCCAGGCTGCCCGGCCACCTGCGCGGCGTGGGGCCGGTGCAGGCGCTGGGCCTGGCCCTCCCCGGCCGGCTCGGCCTCGCCGCCGGCTTCGACAAGAACGCGACCGGGTACGCCGCCCTGGCCGCCCTCGGCTTCGCCTTCGTCGAGGTCGGCACCGTGACCGCCGAGCCGCAACCGGGCAACCCGAGGCCACGGCTGTTCCGGCTGCCGGCCGACCGGGCGATCCTCAACCGGATGGGCTTCAACAACGACGGCGCCCGGGCTGTGGCGGCCCGCCTGGAGGGCCGCCGGCGACCGGCCGACGGCGGGCCCGTGGTCGGGGTCAACATCGGCAGGACCAGGGCCGCGCCCGACGCGGAGGCGGTCGCCGACTACCGCCGCAGCGCCTGGCTGCTGGCCCCGCACGCCGACTACCTGGTGGTCAACGTGTCCTCGCCGAACACCCCCGGCCTCCGCGACCTGCAGGCGGTCGACCGGCTCCGCCCCCTGCTGGCGGCCGTGCGCGAGGAGGCCGGGCAGGCGGCCGGCAGGAGGGTCCCGCTGCTCGTCAAGATCGCCCCCGACCTGTCCGACGACGACGTCCGCGCGGTGGCCGACCTGGCGCTCGAGCAGGGCCTGGACGGCCTGGTCGCGACCAACACCACGGTCTCCCGGGACGGCCTGGTCAGCCCGGCTGCGCAGGTCGACGCGGCCGGGGCCGGCGGCCTGAGCGGACCCGTGCTGCGGGAGCGCGCCACCGCGGTGATGCGGCTGCTACGCGAGCGGGTCGGGCCGGACCTGGTCCTGGTGGGCGTCGGCGGCATCGCCACCGTGGCCGACGCACAGCAGCGGCTCGACGCGGGTGCCACGTTGCTGCAGGCCTACACCGGGTTCGTCTACGGCGGGCCGCTGTGGCCGGCCCGCCTACAGCGCGCCATCGCCGCGGCACCGCACGCCGAGGCGCGCCGGTGACCGCCTTCGGGGCCCGCCTGCGCGCGACGACCTCCGCCCGGGGGCCGCTGTGCGTGGGCATCGACCCGCACGCGTCGCTGCTGGCGCGGTGGGGCCTCACCGACGACCCGGCGGGGCTGCGGGGCTTCACCGAGACCGTCGTCGACGCCCTCGCGGACCAGGTGGCGGTGCTCAAGCCGCAGTCGGCGTTCTTCGAGCGGCACGGGTCCGCCGGGATCGCGGTGCTCGAGGACGCCGTCCGTGAGGCCCGGCGGCGAGGCTGCCTGGTCCTCCTCGACGTCAAGCGCGGCGACATCGGCTCCACCGCGCAGGCGTACGCCGACGCCTACCTCCGCGCCGGGTCGCCGCTCGCCGTCGACGCCGTGACCGCGAGCCCGTTCCTCGGCTTCGGCTCGCTCACGCCCATGCTCGACACCGCCGCGGAGCACGGCGCCGGCGTCTTCGTCCTGGCGCTCACCTCCAACCCCGAGGCGCCGGCGGTCCAGCACGCCCGCGCGGACTCCGGTCGCAGCGTCGCCGGCGACGTCCTGGCCGCCGTCGCGGCGCGCAACACCGGCGCCGAGCCGACCGGGTCGGTCGGCGCGGTGGTCGGCGCGACGATCGGCGAGACCGTCGGTCGCACCGAGGACCTCGCGGTCAACGGTCCGCTGCTCGTGCCCGGCGTGGGTGCGCAGGGCGGCACTCCGGCGGCCGTGCGCAGGGTCTTCGCCGGCGTCCTGCCCGACGTCGTCCCCTCCAGCAGCCGCGACATCCTCCTCGCCGGACCCGGCCGCGAGGCGCTGCGCGACACGGCCGCGCGCGTCAACGACGACTTCGCGGCGGCGCTGGGCCGCTGACCGCGCCGGCTGCGCCGACCGTGCTGACACTACGTCGTTCAACCCGCATTGCGACCTGCGACCGGTGCGAACTACTGTGCCTCACATCCCGCACCCACCCCACGAAGCGACGAGGTCTGGACAGTGGCGCTGCCGCGGCTCACCCCCGAGGAAAGGCAGGCGAACCTGGAGAAGGCCGCCGCGTCCCGGCGGGAGCGGGCCGAGGTGAAGAACCGCCTGAAGCACTCCGGGGGCTCGATCATGGACGTGCTGCGGCAGGGCCAGGAGAACGACGTCATCGGCAAGATGCGCGTCGTGGACCTCCTGCAGGCGATGCCCGGCCTCGGCAAGGTCCGGGCCCGTCAGCTGATGGGCCGGCTCAACATCTCCGAGAGCCGCCGGGTGCGCGGCCTGGGGTCCAACCAGATCGCCGCGCTCGAGCGTGAGTTCGGCGGCCGCTGAGGCGGCGTCCGGGCGGCTCACCGTGCTGGCCGGCCCGACCGCGGTGGGCAAGGGCACGGTCGCCGCAGACGTGCGCGCACGGCATCCCGAGGTGTGGATCTCGGTGTCGGCGACCACCAGGCCGCCCCGGCCGGGCGAGGTGGACGGCCGGCACTACCTGTTCGTCTCCTCCGCGGAGTTCGACCGGCTGGTCGCCGAGGACCGGCTGCTGGAGTGGGCGGTCGTGCACGGACACGCCCGGTACGGCACGCCGCGCGCACCGGTCGAGCGGGCGCTCGCGGAGGGCCGCCCGGCGCTGCTGGAGATCGACCTGCAGGGGGCCCGTCAGGTGCGCCGGGCGATGCCCGACGCGTTGTTCGTCTTCCTCAAGCCGCCGTCGTGGGACGAGCTGGTCCGCCGCCTCGTGGGCCGCGGCACCGAGTCCCCCGACGAGCGGGCCCGCCGCCTGGAGACGGCGCGGGCCGAGCTTGCCGCCGAGCCGGAGTTCGACGTGACGGTGGTCAACACCGACGTCCACCGGGCCGCGGAGGAGTTGGTAGCCTTGATGCTGGACCCGTCCGTCCGGCGTGCCGGCAGACCCCGGTGACCTCCAAGGCGGACCGCAGGGCTCCGTCCCGACCACCCTTTCGTCACCGACCCCCCTTGTGAGGCTGCGCACGTGTCCGGCACCCCCGTCGCCGAGGGCATCACCAACCCGCCCATCGACGAGCTCCTGACCAAGACCGACTCGAAGTACCGCCTGGTGCTCTACAGCGCGAAGCGCGCACGGCAGATCAACGCCTACTACTCCCAGCTCGGCGAGGGGCTGCTCGAGTACGTCGGTCCGCTCGTCGACACGCACGTGCAGGAGAAGCCGCTGTCGATCGCGCTGCGGGAGATCAACGCCGACCTGCTCACCTGCGAGGAGGCCGACCCCGAGCTGGAGGCGGCGCAGGCCTCCGAGCCGGTGCAACCTCTCGCCGTCGACGTCTTCGAGGCGCCCGGCGACCAGCCGGCCGAGTAGGACGTCGCGCCCGGTGGCCGGCCCGGCCTCGCCGCAGGTGGTCCTCGGGGTCACCGGCGGCATCGCGGCGTACAAGGCCTGCGAGCTGCTGCGCCGGCTGACCGAGTCCGGGCACGACGTCACCGTCGTCCCGACCGCCGCGGCACTGCAGTTCGTCGGAGCCGCCACCTGGTCGGCGCTGTCCGGCAGGCCGGTCACCGCCAGCGTCTGGGACTCGGTGCACGAGGTCCCGCACGTGCGGATCGGCCAGGACGCCGCGCTGGTCGTGGTCGCCCCGGCCACCGCCGACGTGCTCGCCAAGGCGGCGCACGGCCTGGCCGACGACCTGCTCACCAACACGCTGCTCACCGCACGGTGCCCGGTGGTGTTCGCGCCGGCCATGCACACCGAGATGTGGGAGCACCCGGCCACGCAGGCCAATGTGGCCACGCTGCGGCGCCGCGGTCACCTGGTCGTGGAGCCGGCGGTGGGGCGGCTGGCCGGCGCGGACTCCGGGGCGGGACGACTGCCCGATCCCGCCGAGCTGTTCGAGGTCGCGCGGGACGTGCTCGGGCGGTCGCAGGCCGCCGGTGGCACCGGGCTCGACCTGTCGGGGCGGCACGTGGTCGTCTCCGCGGGTGGCACCCGGGAGTATCTCGACCCGGTCCGGTTCCTGGGCAACCGCTCGTCGGGCCTGCAGGGCTACGCCCTGGCCCGTGCCGCCGCCGCACGGGGCGCCAAGGTGACCCTGGTCGCCGCCAACGTGAGCCTCCCCGACCCAGCCGGCGCCACGGTCGTGAGGGTGGAGACCACCGCGCAGCTCCGTGACGCGGTGGTGGCTGCCGTGGGTGCGGCGGACGCCGTCGTGATGGCGGCCGCGCCCGCCGACTTCCGGCCGGCGGAGGCAAGCGGCACCAAGATCAAGAAGGCCGAGGACGGGTCCGCCGCGCCGTTGTCCCTGGTGCAGAACCCCGACATCCTCCGCGAGCTGGCGATGACCCGGGCGCACCCCGGTCTGGTCGTGGTGGGCTTCGCCGCCGAGACCGGGGACGACGAGGGCGGCGTGCTCGACCACGCCCGCGCCAAGCTGGCTCGCAAGGGCTGTGACCTGCTGGTGGTCAACGACGTCAGCGGCGGCAAGGTCTTCGGCAGCCAGCACAACGAGGCGGTCCTCCTGGACGCAGCAGGCGGCGCCACGCCCGTGCCGAGGGGGTCGAAGCCGGCGCTCGCCCACGCCGTGTGGGACCGGGTGGCCACGCTGCTCGACCCGCTCTGAGACGTCCCGCCCGGCGGGATGGTCTGGGCTATCGTGGCCCGGACGCGCACGCCGGCGACGGCGAGGAGCGCACCCGTACGCACCGAGTGGACGCGCCGCAGGCGCAGGCAGGGGAGCAGCACGCTGTGGCTGGACGACTTTTCACCTCCGAGTCGGTGACCGAGGGGCACCCGGACAAGATCGCCGACCAGATCAGCGACACGGTGCTCGACGCGCTGATCGCCGACGACCCGTCCAGCCGCGTGGCCGTGGAGACGCTGATCACCACAGGGCTGGTCGTCGTCGCCGGTGAGGTGACCACGTCGACGTACGCGCCGATCGCCCAGCTGGTCCGCGAGCGGATCGTCGGCATCGGGTACGACCAGTCGCAGAAGGGCTTCGACGGGTGGTCCTGCGGCGTCCAGGTCGCGATCGGGTCGCAGTCGCCCGACATCGCCCAAGGCGTCGACGACGCGTACGAGGAGCGCGCCGAGCACTCCGTCGACCCGCTGGACCGGCAGGGCGCGGGAGACCAGGGGCTGATGTTCGGCTACGCCTGCGACGACACCCCCGAGCTGATGCCGCTGCCGATCACCATCGCGCACCGGCTGGCGGCGCGGCTGTCCGCGGTCCGCAAGGACGGCACCGTGCCGTACCTGCGCCCCGACGGCAAGACCCAGGTCACCATCGAGTACGACGAGGAGGACCGGCCGGTGCGGGTCGACACCGTCGTGGTCTCGACCCAGCACGCCCCCGGCATCGACCTGGACAACCTGCTCACCCCCGACGTCCGGCAGCATGTCGTCGACCCGGTCCTCGCGTCCTTCGACATCCCCTCCGACGGCTACCGGCTGCTGGTCAATCCGACCGGGCGGTTCGAGATCGGCGGCCCGATGGGCGACGCGGGGCTGACCGGCCGCAAGATCATCATCGACACCTACGGTGGCATGGCCCGACACGGCGGCGGCGCCTTCTCCGGGAAGGACCCGAGCAAGGTCGACCGGTCCGCGGCGTACGCCATGCGCTGGGTGGCCAAGAACGTCGTCGCCGCGGGGCTGGCGCGCCGCTGCGAGGTGCAGGTGGCCTACGCGATCGGGAAGGCGCACCCCGTCGGGTTGTTCCTGAACTGCTTCGGCACCGAGAGCGTCGCCGTGGCCACGATCCAGAAGGCGGTCCTGGAGGTGTTCGACCTGCGGCCCGCGGCGATCATCCGCGACCTGGACCTGCTCCGGCCGATCTACGCCCAGACAGCGGCGTACGGGCACTTCGGCCGGGAGCTGCCGGACTTCACCTGGGAGCGCACCGACCGCGCCGACGCCCTGCGAGCGGCCGCGGGGGTCTGACCCCC
>JBIOYO010000412.1:0-3263 GCA_044870175.1 Nocardioidaceae bacterium
AGGACGGCGAGGCGCTCCAGGTGGTGGTGTGGGTCGACGCCGGCTCCGGCGGCTGGGAGGCCCTCGGCGACGTCGTGGATGAGATCAACCAGATCACCGACGCGGGACCCGACGGCCTGACGTCGTACGTCACCGGGCCCGGCGGCTACGCGGCCGACCAGATCGACGCCTTCGCCGGCATCGACGGGAAGCTGCTCGGTGTCGCCGCGGTCGTCGTGGTGGTGATCTTGCTGTTCACGTACCGCAGCCCGGTGCTGTGGGTGCTTCCGGTCTTCTCCGCGCTGGTCGCGCTGACCTGCGCGCAGGCGGTGGTGTACCTGCTCGCCGAGCACGCGGACATGACCGTGAACGCCCAGACCCAGGGCGTCCTCACGGTGCTGGTCTTCGGCGCGGGCACGGACTACGCGCTGCTGCTCGTGGCCCGCTACCGCGAGGAGCTGCGCCGTCACGAGGACCGCCACGAGGCGATGGGCCTGGCACTGCACCGCGCCGGGCCGGCCATCTTCGCCTCTGGGTCCACGGTGATCGCCGGTCTGCTGTGCCTGCTTCTCGCGACCCTCAACTCCACCCAGGGGCTGGGGCCCGCCTGCGCGATCGGCGTCGTGGTCGGCCTCATGGTGATGCTGACCCTGCTGCCGGCCCTGCTGGTCGTGACCGGGCGGTGGGTGTTCTGGCCGTTGCGGCCGAACTACGGCTCGCCGGACCACACCGAGACCAGCCTCTGGGCACGGGTGGGCCGCATGATCGCCCCGCGCCCGAGAGCGACCTGGGTGGTCACCAGCCTTCTGCTGGCCGTGGCCACGCTCGGCGTCACCCAGCTCGACGCGACCGGGCTGGAGAACAAGGACATCTTCTACGGCACGCCCGACTCGGTCGCCGGCGAGCTGGAGCTGGCCGAGCACTTCCAGGCCGGCACCGGTCAGCCCGTGGACGTGGTCGCCAACGCCGACCACGCCGACCAGGTCTACGCCGCGGTCACCGACACCGACGGTGTTGCCGGAGTCGCCGACCCGGTGGTGAAGGGCGACACGGCCTGGATCGCGGCGACCCTGTCCGACCCGCCCGACACCGCCGCCGCGCGCGACACCGTCGAGCAGATCCGCGACGCCGTGCACGCTGTGGATGGGGCCGACGCCCAGGCCGGTGGGGGCACGGCCATCGTCCGGGACACCCTCACCGCCGCCGACCGGGACAACCGGGTCGTCCTCCCGGCGATCCTGCTGGTCGTTTTCGTGATCCTCGCCCTGCTCCTGCGCGCGCTGGTGGCGCCGGTGATCCTGGTGGCGACGGTGGTGCTCTCGTTCTTCGCCGCCCTGGGGTTGAGCGCGCTGCTGTTCAAGCACGTCTTCGGGTTCGCGGGCGCCGACGCCGGGCTGCCCCTGTTCGTGTTCGTCTTCCTGGTGGCGCTGGGCATCGACTACAACATCTTCTTGATGACCCGGGTGCGCGAGGAGGCCACGCGCATCGGCACCCGCCGCGGCGCCCTGGTCGCGCTCGCCGCGACCGGCGGCGTCATCACCTCCGCCGGCCTGGTGCTGGCCGGCACGTTCCTCGCGCTGGCGACCCTCCCGGTCGTCGTCTTCGCCGAGATCGGCATCGCCGTCGCCCTCGGGGTCCTGCTCGACACGATCGTCGTGCGCGCCGTGCTGGTCACCGCCCTCAACCTCGACATCGGGCGGCGCATGTGGTGGCCCGGCCGGATGTGGCGCGAGGAGCCCGACGCCGTGGACCAGCAGCCGCCCGCGACCGAGGTGACCGCACCGGCCGGCCGCTGAGTCCCCGTCGCGGGCGGGCGGGCGGGCTGATCGGGGCGGCGGGGTTGTGGCCGATGCCCGCACGGATGCGCCGTTGTGGCCTCAGACGACAGCGACACGCCGTACGACGCTGCAGCCATCGGCCACACCCGGGCGCAGGAGCCGCGTCGCCGGGCATAGGCTGGTCGGCCATGCGACTCGGTGTGCATCTCGTCGACTTCGGATTTCCAGGCCAGCCCGCAACCACGGCGGCGACCCTGGCGGCGACGGCCCGCGCCGCCGAGGACGCCGGGGTCGTCAACCTGTCGGCCATGGACCACTACCTCCAGATGGAGATGATCGGCGCCGACCAGCCGATGCTCGAGGGCTACACGCTGCTCGGCTTCCTGGCCGGTCACACCTCGACGGTGGAGCTGCAGCTGCTGGTCACCGGGGTCACCTACCGCCACCCCGGCCTGCTCGCGAAGATCGTCGCCACGCTCGACGTGCTCTCGCAGGGCCGGGCGGTGCTCGGCATCGGCGCGGCGTGGTACCAGCGCGAGCACCAGGCGCTCGGCGTGCCGTTCCCCCCGCTGGCCGAGCGGTTCGAGCGACTGGAGGAAACCCTGCAGATCGTGCTGCAGATGTGGGGGCCAGAGACCGGCCCGTACGACGGCCGCCACTACCGGCTCGCCGAGACGCTGTGCTCGCCGCCTCCGGTCCAGACGCCGCATCCGCCGGTGATGGTCGGCGGACAGGGGGAGCGGAAGACGCTGCGCCTGGTCGCCAAGTACGCCGATGCGTGCAACCTGTTCGCGAACCCGCAGGCCGGGCCTGACGTGATCACGGCGAAGCTCGACGTCCTGCGCAGGCACTGCGACGCCGAGGGCACCGACGTCGACCGGATCCGCCGCACCCTCCTGTGGACCGGTCCCCTCGACCCCGCGAGCCCGGACGGCTTCCTCTCCGCGATGGAGGACTACGCCCGCGCCGGGATCTCCGAGGTCCACGTCATGCCGATCGGCGTCGGGCCCCTCGGGTTCGTCGAGGGCCTCGGCCGGGAGGTCGTCCCCAGGCTGGACGCCATCGGCGGGTAGTCACCTGGCCCCCGGCGGGCAGTCCCATCCACGCCCGCGCCGCCGCCCCCGGTCCCGCGGCCCGACCTCCTCACGTCACGCGAGCGCGCAGAGCAGATCCCCGGCCTTCCCGCGAGCCGTCGTGTCTGTCGCCGGGTGGGCCGCCGAGCCGTCGCATCTGTCGCCGGGTGGGCGGGCGAGCCGTCGCATCTGTCGCCGGGTGGGCGGGCGAGCCGTCGCATCTGTCGCCGGGTGGGCCGCCGAGCCGTCGCATCTGTCGCCGGCTCGACCCCGTTCGGCCGGACGGACGCGACGGCTGGGGGTTCTCTGGGGGTGCGGACGCGACGGTTCGGGGTCCTCTGGGGGTGCGGACGCGACGGTTCGGGGTTCTCTGGGGGTGCGGACGCGACGGTTCGGGGTTCTCTGGGGCTGCAGACGAGACGGCTCGGGTCCT
>JBIOYO010000413.1:0-4264 GCA_044870175.1 Nocardioidaceae bacterium
GCCCCTCCTCGACCAGCACTCGGGCGACCGGTTGCGGCGCCGGCATCAGCTCCGCCCAGCGGCTCGACCCCGCGAGCCGCTCCGCGGCGTTGCGAACGGTGAAGTCCTGCGGGGTCACCTCGTCCAGGTCGTCCCAGGCGACGGGGAACGACACCGGCGTCCCGTGTCGCGCGCGCGGGCTGTACGCCGCCACGACGGTCGCTCCGCCGGAGCGCGTGGAGTCCAGGAACACCTTGCCGCCGCGGTCCTCGCGGATGAACTGCGTCGTCGCCAGCCGCGGGTCCAGCCGCTCGGCCCGCGCAGCGAGCGCGCGAGTCGCCGCCGCGGCGTCCTCGACCGGCGTATCCGTGACCGGCACGAACACGTGCACCCCCTTGGCCCCGCTGGTCTTGACCGCACCGGCCATGCCCACGTCCGCGAGCGCGGCGGCCACCAACCGGGCCGCGCGGGTCGCCGCCTCGAACGGGCTGCCGGGTGGCGGGTCGATGTCGAGCACGAGGTGCGTGGGGCGGTCCCAGCGGTCCGCGCGGACCAGGGTGGGGTGGTACTCGACGGCGCGCTGGTTGGCGAACCACAGCAGCGAGCGGCGGTCCTCGCACAGCCCGTAGACCACCTCCCGCCGGGAGGACTCCGCCCACAGCGTGACCCGTGGCAGCCACGTCGGGGCGTACGTGGGCAGGTTCTTCTGCATGAACGGCTGCTGACCGCGGAGCACGCGGACCACCGACAACGGCCGGCCGCGCAGCTCGGGCAGGATCGCGTCGCGCACGGCGTCGAGGTAGTCGACCAGGTGCCGCTTGGTCGCCTCCGCGCCGGGGAACAGCGGCTCGTCGAGGTTCGTCAGCCGCACCCCGTCCCGCTCCTCGTCCGCGCTCACCGGACCACCATCGCATCCCGGCCGGCTCACGGTCGGTCCTAGGGCCGCCGGCCGACCACGTACAGGCGCTGAGTGGTCTCACCCCTCGCGGTGAGCGGTCCCCGCAGGTACCACTCGACGTCGACCAGCCCAGCGGCCTCGACGACCCCGAGGACGAACGCCGGCTCGTGCAGCACGAAGTCGAGGTCGACCTGTTGGTCGAACCACTCGTCGAGGTGGCGGACCTCGGCCCCTGCGTGCATGCCCAGGACCAGCCATCCGCCGGGTGCCAGGGGGCGGACCAGGGCGGCGACCGTGTCCGGCAGCTCGGCGGGGGCCAGGTGCACCAGCGCGTACCAGCCGAGGACAGCCGCCCACCCGGAGCTCCTCGCGGGACGGGTCAGCCGCCGCAGGTCCCCGACCTCGAAGCTGCTGCCGGGGAAGCGTCGTCGGGCCTCCGTCACCATCGCGGGCGAGAGGTCGATCCCCAGGGCGTCGGCACCACGGTCGGCCAGGTACGCCGCGACGTGCCCGGGCCCCGTGCCGACCTCCACCACGGGCTCCCCGTCCGCGTGCGCGGCCACCCGGTCGAGCAGCCAGCGCTCGAACGGCAGGACCCCCAGCTCGTCGGCCAGGTGGTCGGCGTAGGCGGCGGCCACGGCGTCGTACGACGAGCGGACCCGGGCGTCGCGCCGCTCCGCACCGGCGGCGATCACCGCGTCCCGGTCCACCGCCGATGCGGCGACAGGCGTCGCCTGCTGCGGGACCGGTCCGAGGAGGTGGACCCAGCGCCTGTCCTGTTGACCGGGCCGCAGGTCGAGCTCGCGCACCAGCGGGACGGGGCGGGCCGCCATCCGCCGCAGACAGCCCTCGACCTGGTCCTTGTCGGCGAAGCCGTGCAACCGCTCGGTCCGGGTGCGGAGCTCTCCCGGCGCCTGGGCGCCCCGGAGCAGCAGCACCGTGAGCAGCGCCCGCTCGTCAGGGTCGAGCCCGAGCCGCTCGTCGAGGATCTGGTGGTACTTCAGTGTGCGCCGCCCGGTGTCGGACCAGACGATCCGCAGCAGTCCGCGCTCCTTCAGCGCCCGCGCGGACCGCTCCACGGTGCTCTGGTCCAGGTCGACGACCGGCTCCCGGTTGCTGGTCTGGTTGCAGGCGGCCCGCAGCGCGTTGGCGGTGAGCGGGTACGACGCCGGCACGGTCACCTGCTTCTCCAGCAGGCTGCCGAGGATCCGCTGTTCTTCCGCGTCGAGCACGGGGAGCTCGGTCACGTGAGAACGGCTCCCCTCACGCCTTCGCGCCGGCGCGGTCGGACAACGCGTCGGTCAGCATCGCGACCAGCGTCTCGACCTGGACCGCGGCGGCGGAGGGGGCCTCCTCGCCGGACCCGTCGAGGGCACGCGCGGCGAGCCCCGCCTTGGCGTCGATCAGCTCGGCGATCTTCGCGTCGATGGTCTGGGCGGCGATGATCCGCCAGGCCGTGACCGGCTCGCTCTGGCCGATCCGGTGCACCCGGTCGATCGCCTGGCTCTGCTCGGCGTTCGTCCAGGACAGCTCGGCCAGCACGACGTTCGAGGCCACCTGGAGGTTGATCCCCACGCCGGCGGCGGTCAGCGAGCAGACGATGACGGCGACGCCGGGATCGCCCACGAACGCGTCGATCTCCCGCTGACGGACCGCGGAGGTCTGCCCGCCGCGGATCGAGGAGTAGCGCAGGCCCTGCCTGGCGAACAGCTCCTCGGCGGCGTCCATCACGTCGACGTGCTTGGCGAAGAAGACCACCTTGCCGGCGCTGTGGGCCAGCTGTGCGGCATAGTCGGCGCCCAGCTCGGCCTTGGCCCGGCCGATCCTGCGGACCATCGCGAACACGTTGTCCCCCGTGTCGCCCTCGGCGCCCTCGGCGACCTCGCGTTCGGCCACCCTCCGGACCAGGGCGGTGTCGAGGCCTCCGGAGACCTCGGCGTCCCCGGGGTCCGGGCCGGCGCGCCGGTGCTCCAGTGCCGCCTGGTAGCGAGCCACCAGGCGCTTGACCAGCCGGCGCTCGGCGTCGCGGATCGAGCGGCCGACGGAGCCCTCCAGCTCCACCGGCAGGTCGGCGATCCGCCGCTCCGGGATCTCCGCGGCCACGTCGACCTTGCGCCGGCGGACAATCCCGAGGTCGACCACCGCCGCGCGGGCGGCCGGGTAGAACGCGTGGTCGGCCGGGGTCAGCCCGGTCTGCTCCAGCGCCGCCATCAAGGTGTCCCCCGGCCTCCTCTCCTCGATCCAGCCGAGGAACTGCCAGATCGCCCGGAAGTCCTCGATGTCGTTGATCAGCGGGGTGCCGGTCAGCGCCATCAGCAGGGGGCGCGTGACCCGCTTCCTGGTCCGCTCGGAGACCTCCAGGACGTGCTGGGACCGCTGCGACTTCTTGTTCTTGATGTAGTGCGCCTCGTCGACCACCACGCCGCGGAACCCATGCTGGCCGATCCAGTCAACGTGCCGGTCGAGCACCTCGTAGTTGACCACGACGATGTCGGCGAAGCCGTCGACCGTCTCGCCGTCGCCGTGCACCACCGTCACGGACCTGGCGGGGGTCCACAGGCCCACCTCGCGGGCCCAGTTGGTCTTCACCACGTTGGGGACGACGGCGAGGAGGGGGTAGGCGCCCGCGACCTGCGCGGCCAGCAGTGCCTGCGCGGTCTTGCCCAGCCCGGGCTCGTCGGCCAGCAGGAAGGTCCGGTGGCCCTGCGCCACCGCCGCCACCAGCCGCGCCTGGTGCGGCATCAGCTCGCGGCCCTTCGGCATCGGCGTCGCCCGCGGCTCGGGCAGGTCCATGCAGGCCGAGGCCCCCGGTGAGGGATGCTCGAAGGCGTTCAGCAGCGGTCCGATCAGCTCCCAGCCCATGAGGCGGCCCTGCGGCCTGGGCCGGGCCTGGGAGAAGTCCGGGGCCAGGAACGGGTTGGCGAGCTGGGCGGCGGCCACGGACTGCGGGATGACCTTCCGCTCGGTGCGCACGTCGGTCCCCGGCGAGTCCTGGGAGGCACTGCCGGCGTCGGCGTCCGTGACCGGCTCGAGGCCGGCGGCCAGCCGCATCGTGCGCTGTGCTGACCGCGTCCCGCCGGAGATGTCGGCGCCCTCCTCGAGCAGGGAGAACAGCGACGGCTCGCGCGCGGCGATCTGGGCGAGGATCGTGGCCACGCCGTCGAGGCGCTTGCGCTGCGTCTCCCGCTGCGGCTCCGTGAGCGACCCGTCTGCCATCGTGCGAGCCCGCTCCTCGCGGGCCAGCAGGGCGATGGCCTGGAACCGGGCCCGCTGCCTGGCGTCCAGCCGCCCGCGCTGGACGGCGGTCTCCACCTCGCGGACCGCCTTCGCGAGCACCGGGATGATGCCCTCGTTGTCCTGCCTGCGGTCCGGGAGGCGCCGGGCCGG
>JBIOYO010000414.1:0-6696 GCA_044870175.1 Nocardioidaceae bacterium
GCGGGTGAGCCGTCCGGCAGCAGGGCCGGCGTGTCGACGGCGTTGTGCCGGGCGTAGACCCCGGGCGCCGGGAGGGGGCCGAGGTGCCGGCCGCCCTCGGCGTACTCACGCATCCGCTGCCTGGCCAGGTCGGGCTGAAGCACCTTCGGGGTGAGCCGCTCGCGGTGGGCCAGCACCATCGCGCCGAGCGCCGCGGTGATCAGCAGGGCGCTGGTCACCTCGAAGGCGAAGACGTACCGGTTGAACAGCAGCAGGGCGAGACCCTGCACGTTGCCGTCCGCGTTTGCCTCGTCGAGGCCGACGACCGGGCCGACCGAGATCTGCGCGACCGCGACGACGAAGACGGCCCCGAAGAGCAGGCCCACCAAGGCCGCGAGCACCCGCTGTCCCTTGATGGTCTCCACGACGGAGTCCGACGCGTCGACCCCGACCAGCATGAGCACGAACAGGAACAGCATCAAGATCGCACCGGTGTAGACGATGATCTGGACGGCGAAGAGGAACGGCGCCCCCTGGACGGCGTACAGGATCGCCAGCCCGATCATGACGACCGCCAGGAGCATCGCGGCATGCACGGCCTTGCGGACGAAGAGGATGCCGAGCGCGGCGAGCACCATGATCGGCGCGAGGATCCAGAATGCGGTCACGAGCGCTCCTCCGTCTCCCGCTGCGGCACCCCGCCCGAGTGTGGCCGGAACGCGCCGCGGTAGTAGTCGGTGTCGGAGTCTCCCAGCATCATCGGGTGCGGCGGCTTCTCCATGCCGGGCAGCAGCGGGGCCAGCAGCCTCTGCTTCTCATAGATCAGGTCGGCGCGCGAGGCGTCGGCCAGCTCGTACTCGTTGGTCATCGTCAGCGCCCGCGTCGGGCAGGCTTCGATGCACAGCCCGCACAGGATGCAGCGCAGGTAGTTGATCTGGTAGACCCGGCCGTAGCGCTCACCGGGGGAGAACCGCTCCTCCTCGGTGTTCGAGGCGCCCTCGACGTAGATCGCGTCGGCCGGGCAGGCCCAGGCGCACAGCTCGCAGCCGATGCACTTCTCCAGCCCGTCCGGCCAGCGGTTCAGCTGGTGCCGGCCATGGAAGCGCGGCGCGGTCGGCTTCTTCTCGAACGGGTACTGCTCGGTGACCACCTTCTTGAACATGGTGCGGAAGGTGACGCCGAACCCGGCGATCGGGTCCCAGAGCTGTTCCTTGATCGAGGCCATTCACTGCTCCTGGGTCACGGTGGCGCGGGACGAGTCGGACGAGGAGGAGGCGGGGGTGAGCGTCACGCCCCGGTTCTTGACCGTGTAGCCGGGCTCGGGCGCCGGCGGTACCGGGTAGCCCGATGCGAAGGCCCCGTGCTCCTCCTCGGCCAGGGCGACCGGTCCGGGGCGCTGCGGCGCCGCCTCCTCCGCGGGCCCGGTGAAGAAGAACACCACCAGCAGCAGGACGGCGATCACGCCGATCCCGACCAGCAGGTACTTCCGGTCCAGCCCGCCCTCGAGCGTCACCGACCGCAGGGTCGCCACCGCGACGATCCAGCCCAGCGTGAGCGGGATCAGCACCTTCCACCCGAACGCCATGAACTGGTCGTAGCGCAGCCGGGGCAGGGTGCCGCGCAGCCAGATGAACACGAAGATGAACACGAACACCTTGCCGACGAACCACAGGAACGGCCAGTAGTCCTGGTTGGCGCCGTCCCAGAGCGAGATCGGCCAGGGTGCCCGCCAGCCGCCGAGGAACAGTGTCGTGGCGAGCGCCGAGACGGTGACCATGTTGACGTACTCGGCGAGGAAGAACAGCGCGAACTTCAGCGAGGAGTACTCGGTGTGGAAGCCGCCGACCAGCTCGCCCTCCGCCTCGGGCAGGTCGAACGGGGCGCGGTTGGTCTCGCCGACCATGGCGATGAGGTAGATGACGAACGACGGCACGAGGATGAACCCGAACCAGACGTCGGTCTGCGCCGCGACGATCTCCGAGGTCGACAGCGACCCGGCGTAGAGGAACACGGCCACCAGCGCGAGGCCCATCGCGACCTCGTAGGAGATCATCTGCGCCGAGGAGCGCAGGCCGCCCAGGAGCGAGTACGTCGACCCCGAGGACCAGCCGCCGAGCACGATGCCGTAGATGCCGACGGACGCGACGGCGAGCACGAACAGCACCGCGACCGGCATGTCGGTGAGCTGCAGCGGCGTGGTGCGGTCGCTGAACGGCACCGAGACCTCCGGCCCGAACGGGATCACGGAGAACGCCAGGAACGCCATCGTCGTGGAGATCACCGGCGCGACCAGGAACACCGCCTTGTCGGCGGCCTTCGGGATGATGTCCTCCTTCAGCGCCAGCTTGACCCCGTCGGCGAGGCTCTGCAGCAGCCCGAACGGTCCGTTCACGTTCGGACCGATCCGGTGCTGCATGCGGCCGACGACGCGCCGCTCGAACCAGATGATGAACAGCGTCAGCAGCACCAGCACGACGAACACCAGCACGGCCTTGATGATGACCAGCCACCACGGGTCCTGGCCGAACGCCGACAGGTCGTCGGCAGCGCGCACCACGGCGGGGACGGTGTGAGCGCTCATGCGGAGCCTCCGATCGCCGGGGCCAGCTCGGTCTGGCCGCGGCCAGGGGCGAGCCGGACGGTGGCGCCGTGACCGGCGCCGAGGTCTCGGGTCACGTGGACGCTGCCGGAGTGCGCCGGCACCCAGACCACGTCGTCGGGCATGTCGGCCACTGCGACCGGCAGGCTGACCGAGCCGGCGTCAGTGGACACGGCGACGGCGGCGCCCTCAGGGATGCCGAGCCCGCTGAGCGTCGCCGCGCTGACCAGCGCGACCGCCGGGCGCTCGGTGCCGTGGTAGGCGGCGTCGCCGTCCTGCATCCGGCCGTCGTCGACCATCGTCTTCCAGGTGGCCAGCCGCATCCCGTCAGCCGTGGCGCCACCCGTTGGCCCCGCCGGGCGAGCCTGCGAGCCCGTGTCGAAACCACGTCCGACCCCCTCGAACGCCGCCCGCTCACCGTCCCAGTCCCCCAGCTCGTCGAGCTCGGCGGCGGCCTGGTCGGGATGCACGAAGCCCAGCGGGACACCGATCTCGTCGGCGATGCCGGCCAGCACGCGCACGTCGGGCAGCGCGTTGCTGCCGGCCAGCGCCTTGGGGAACGGCCGGACCCGGCCCTCCCAGCTGACGAAGCTGCCGGACTTCTCCACCGGCGGGGCGACGGGGAACACCACGTCGGCCAGGGCGGTGACGTCGCTCTCCCGGAGCTCCAGGCTCACCACGAAGCCGGCGGCCGCGACAGCGGCGCGGGCGGCGGCCGGGTCGGCCAGGTCGTCCAGCTCGACGCCGCCGACCAGCAGCCCGCCGAGCTCGGCCGAGGCCGCGGCGGCCAGGATGGCCTCGCCGTCCCTGCCATCGCCGGTGGGCGCCGTGCCGCCCCACACCGTGCCCACGTCGACCCGCGCGGAGGCGTCGCCGACCGGCCGGCCGCCGGGGAGCAGCCCGGGCAGGCAGCCGGCGTCCAGCGCGCCGCGGTCACCGGCGCGACGCGGCACCCAGGCCAGTGGCGCACCGGTCTGCCGGGACAGCGCCGCCGCAGCGGTGAGCGCCCCCGGCACCTCGGCCAGCCGCTCACCAGCCAGGATCACGCCGCCACCGTCGAGCGCCAGCGCGCCGTCGTGGGCGAGCGCCTCGATCGCCGCCGGCTCGTCGCCGGGGACCGTGTGCACCACGGTTGCGGACAGCTTGGCCAGTCCGCGGCTGGTGAAGGGAGCCACCGCGAAGACCCGGGTGCCCTTGCGGGACGCCTTGCGCAGCCGGAGGAACAGCGCGCCCGCCTCGTCCTCGGGCTCCAGGCCGAGCAGGACCACGGCGCGGGCTCGTTCGACCGCCGTGAACGTCACCCCGAGCCCGGTGCCGGCGACGTGGGCGGCGAGGAACGAGGCCTCCTCGGCCGAGTGCGGACGCGCCCGGAAGTCGATGTCGTTGGTGCGCAGGGCGACGCGGGCGAACTTGGAGTAGGCGTAGGCGTCCTCGCGGGTGAGCCTGCCGCCGGTGAGCACGCCGACGCCTCCTGCGTCGCGGGCGGCGGCGAGACCCCGGGCGGCCACGAGGAACGCGGCCGGCCACGAGGCCGGCTCCAGACGGCCCGACTCGGGGTCGCGGACCAGGGGGACGCGCAGCCGGTCGGCCGCGACGGCGTACCCGAAGCAGAACCGGTCCTTGTCGGTGATCCACTCCTCGTTGACATCTGGGTCGTTGCCGGCCAGCCGCCGCATCACCCTGCCGCGGCGATGGTCGACGCGGATGGCCGAGCCGCAGGAGTCGTGCTCGCCGACCGAGGGGGTCGAGACCAGGTCGAAGGGGCGGGCGCGGAACCGGTACGCCGCCGAGGTCAGCGCGCCCACGGGGCAGATCTGGATGGTGTTGCCGGAGAAGTAGGACTGGAACGGCTCACGTTCGTAGATGCCCACCTGCTGGAGCGCGCCGCGCTCGACCAGGGCGATGAAGGGGTCGCCCGCGATCTGGTCGCTGAACCTGGTGCAGCGGGCGCAGAGCACGCACCGCTCCCGGTCCAGCAGGATCTGCGTGGAGATGCTGATCGGCTTGGGGTAGGTCCGCTTGGTCTCTTTGAAGCGGGACTCGCCGCGGCCGTTCGACATCGCCTGGTTCTGAAGCGGACACTCGCCACCCTTGTCGCAGACCGGGCAGTCCAGCGGGTGGTTGACGAGCAGCTGCTCCATGACGCCCTGCTGCGCCTTGTCGGCGATCTCCGAGGTCACCTGGCTGCTCACCACCATGCCCTCCGACGCCACCAGGGTGCAGGACGCCTGGGGCTTGACCCGGCCGGGCGGCCCCATCATGGTCCTGGGCTCGCCGTCCGGGCCGGGCAGCGCCACCTCGACCAGGCACTGCCGGCAGGCGCCGACGGGTGCCAGCAGCGGGTGGTCGCAGAACCTCGGGATCTGCACGCCGATCTGCTCGGCGGCGCGGATCACCAGCGTCCCCTTGGGCACGCTGACCTGCTGGCCGTCGATGGTCAGGGTGACCAGGTCGACGGGGGCGACCTCGGCTGCGCCCGCCGAGCCCGTGGAGACGGCGGTCATGCGCCGGCCCCCGCTGTCGCGAAGAGCGTCGAGGCGGCGGGGTCGAACGGACAGCCGCCCTCGGTGAGGTGCCGCACGTACTCCTCCCGGAAGTACTGGATGGACGACATGATCGGACTGGTCGCGCCGTCGGCGAGCGCGCAGAACGAGCGGCCGAGGATGTTGTCGCACTGGTCGAGGAGCTGGTCCAGCTCCTCCCCGGTGCCCTCGCCGCGCTCCAGCCTGGCGAGCACCTGCACCAGCCACCAGGTGCCCTCGCGACACGGGGTGCACTTGCCGCACGACTCGTGCTTGTAGAACTCGGTCCAGCGCAGGACGGCCCGCACCACGCAGGTGGTGTCGTCGAAGATCTGCAGCGCCTTGGTGCCGAGCATCGAGCCGGCCGCTGCCACGCCCTCGTAGTCCAAGGGGACGTCGAGGTGCTCGGCGGTCAGCAGCGGCGTCGACGAGCCGCCCGGCGTCCAGAACTTCAGGTCGTGACCGCCCCGCACGCCGCCGGCCAGGTCGAGCAGCTCGCGCAGCGTGATGCCGAGCGGGGCCTCGAGCTGCCCGGGGCGGCGGACGTGCCCGGACAGCGAGTACAGCGTCATGCCCTTGCTGCGCTCGGTGCCCATCGAGGAGAACCACGTGGCCCCGTTGCGGACGATCCAGGGCACCGACGCGATGGTCTCCACGTTGTTGATCACGGTCGGGGAGGCGTAGAGCCCGGCGACCGCCGGGAACGGGGGACGCAGCCGGGGCTGTCCGCGCCGGCCCTCCAGCGAGTCGAGCAGGGCGGTCTCCTCACCGCAGATGTAGGCGCCGGCGCCGGCGTGCACGATCACGTCGAGGGAGTAGCCCGACCCGTGGATGTCCTCGCCGAGATGCCCCGCGGCGTACGCCTCGGCGACAGCGGCACGCAGCCGGCGGATGACGTGCAACACCTCACCGCGCACGTAGATGAAGGCGTGCCGCGCGCGGATCGCGTAGGAGGTGATGGCGACGCCCTCCACCAGCGTGTGCGGGCTGGCCATCATCAGCGGGATGTCCTTGCAGGTGCCCGGCTCGGACTCGTCGGCGTTGACGACGAGGTACTTCGGGTTGGGGTTGTCCTGCGGGATGAACCCCCACTTCATCCCGGTCGGGAAGCCTGCGCCGCCGCGGCCGCGGAGGCCGGACTCCTTGACCAGCGCGATGAGGTCGTCAGGGACCGTGCCCAGCGCCTGGTCCAGCGCGGCGTAGCCGCCGGCGTCGGTGTACGACGCCAGGGTCCACGGCCGGTCGGTGTCCCAGTTGTCGGACAGCACCGGGGTGAGCACGTCGGTCACCGGGTCACTCCCTCCCCCTCGCGGTCGCCACGGTCTGCACGGCCGGGCGGCCGGTCCACCGGCGGCGCGGTCCAGCCGTTCTGCCGGGCGATCTCCAAACCCATCAGGGAGGCCGGCCCGGCCGCCGGGCCGTCGCCGGCCAGGCCGTCGTCGAACCCGGCCAGCACCCGCTCCGCCTCGCGCCAGGTGCAGATGCGCGGCCCCCGCGTCGAGCGCACCTCGCGGCCGGCGCGAAGGTCGTCGACCAGCTGGGTCGCCGACGTCGGGTCCATGTTGTCCATGAACTCCCAGTTGACCATCATCACCG
>JBIOYO010000415.1:0-2543 GCA_044870175.1 Nocardioidaceae bacterium
CCGTCGGGGTACTCCCGCTCGACCGCGTCCCAGATGCTCGTGGCCAGCGACTCCACCTCCACGCGGACGGTCCGGGTCTCGCCGGGGTCGAGGCGCAGCCACCGGTGGTCGGCGTACGACCGGTAGCCGGCGACGTCCTGCCGGAGCTCGACGGTCGCGCTGACCGGGTGGTCGAACGGGTTGTGCACGTCGACGAGGCTCACCTCCCGCGTGGCCGGCGAGCTCGGCTTGGAGAAGACCTCGAAGTAGTTCGACTGCGCGAGGTTGTTGTCCACGTCGGGCTCGTCGGCGGCGGCGCCGGGGATGCGGGTGTACCGGTCGATGCGGGCCTGCACGCAGTGGTGCCGGTTGCCGGTGGGCGCCCACTGCGTCTCGAACTCCACGGTCTTGCCCGCCGGGACGTCGTGCTTGACCGGGTCGCCGAGCTCCTGCCAGCGCTCGGACTCGGGGTCGTCGGTGTTGAACGGCAGCACCTTGAACCGGACCACCACGTTCGGGGCCGGGAGGTCCCCGAGGTTCGTCACCTTCGCGACGACGCGGTTGACGCCGATGACCGGCTTGTTCAGCCAGCTCGGGTCCTTGTCGCTGAGCTCGTTGCGGATCTCGATGTCCGGGCTCTTGTAGTCGCTGGGCCCGCCGCCCCGGATCGACGGGTCGGGCTGCTTGACCCGGCGTACGACGACCCGCACCCGCGCCACGCCCGCCCCGACCGAGACCACCTCGAGCCGGAACGTGGACAGGTGGGCCGGGTTGTCGGTCTCGAGCACCTCGTAGTCCTGGCCCTGCACGATCACGGGCCCTTCCCCGTCGCCGTCGTCGAGAAGCAGGATGATCGGGCGGCGCGCGTTGGCCGAGACCGGCGGGTCCTTGTACGTCCAGGCGTCGTACCCCATCACCTGGCCGCCGGCGAACGCCGTCCCGTCGCCGAGCTTGCCGGCGACCGCCTGGCGGAGCTCGAAGAACCAGCTGACCTTCGGCGCCACCTTGAGCTCGACCGCGGCGGAGCGGCCGGCCGGCGGCAGCCCTGCGGCCAGCGGGTGCAGGTCGAAGGTCTGGTCGGCGTCGACGTCGTAGCTGAAGCTGCGGACGTGCCCGGGGTCGAGGAAGCCGAGCAGCAGCTTGTGCCGGGCGGTGAGGTGCGGCAGCCCGCTCTCGTTGCCCATCAGCTCGCGCGTGCCGAGCGCCCGCTTCTTCATCTGGTCGGTGTAGCCGGTGTCCATGTAGAGGTCGTCCAGGCCGACGGTGTGGCCGATCTCGTGGGCGGAGACCTCGACGTTGGTGAAGCCCAGCTTGGGGGCCGTCGTCTGGTCGTGCGGCATGGCGACCCGGGCCACCAGCACGTCGGCGTCCTTGCCGGCCGGGGTCTTCACCTTCTGGGTGTAGACCCGGCTGCCCGCGCGCGGCCACACGTACTTCCCGCCCGCCGAGCGGACCACCATGAACACCGCGTCGACCTTGGTCCAGTCGATGCCCTTGTTCTGCAGGGCTCCGACGACACGGGTGAGCACGTCGTCCTTCGCGATCCACTGCTTGCTGGCCTTGTCCTGGTCGAACCAGTCTGTCCAGGTCTTCCCGAGGCTGACCGGCCCCTGCACGGCGCCGCCCACCAGCGACATGCCGAGCCGGCCCCCGGACATCTCCCGGTAGAAGGCGTCGACTCCCCCGGCGCCGACCAGCACGTCGCGCCACGTGCTCTTCGCGTCGGGGACCGTCGGGGCCGGCGTCGTCGGGCCGGCGGTCGTGGGCCAGGTCGCGTCTCCGGTGTCGACCAGGACGGCGAGCACGCGCCAGGCCGGCAGCGGCGCGCCGGCGGCGTCGGCCGGCCGGAGCGACCCGGCGTCGTTGATGCCCTTGGTCAGGGACAGCGTCCTCATCGGCGGCGCCAGCGCCGGGCTGTCCACCCACAGCGGAGGACCGTCGGCGGGCGACTCGTCGGCGAACCCGACGGTCACGGGGGCGCGGCCGAGCTCTGCCTTGGTCACCGCGTCGCGGACCACCACCGCCGCCTCGGCCGCGTCACCCCCCGCGAGCAGGCGCACCGTAGGCCGCACCGGGTCGGCGCCGGAGCCCGGGTGCTCGGAGACAGCGGCGACGCCAGTGGGCTCCACCACCACCTCCAGCTCGGCGCGGGTGTAGCCGGTGAGACCGGTGTCGATCTCGACGTCGTCCCACGCGCCGGGCCACATGGGGCCCGACGGCGCGCCGACCCGCACCCCGCCGTGCAGGCCGGCCGAGGCGTCCAGGGACAGCAGCCGGCCGCTGCCGGTCACCACGAGCCGGTCCCCCACGAGGATCGCCTGCGACGGCTGGGCGATGCCGCGGCCGAGCAGCCGGTCCAGCGCCGGTGCCGCCGCGGTCAGGTCGACCACGCCGACGCGGTGCGCGGGTGCCCGCTCGGTGACCAGCAGCGCCGTCCGCGACGCGTCGGTCCAGGACAGCAGGAACGGCGAGACCAGTCCGGTGAGCACGGCGGAGCGGGAGCCGTCCGGGTCGACCCTGGTCAGGAAGCCGGTGCCCTGCTCGGCGACGTACAGCTCCCCCGA
>JBIOYO010000416.1:0-3384 GCA_044870175.1 Nocardioidaceae bacterium
GGGTAGATGTAGGTGTTGCGGACCATGAACTCCTTGAGGATGTCGTTCTGGATGGTCCCGGCGAGCCGCTCCGGGGCCACCCCCTGCTCCTCGGCGGCGACGACGTACATCGCCAGCACGGGCAGCACGGCGCCGTTCATGGTCATGGACACGCTCATCTGGTCCAGCGGGATGCCGTCGAAGAGCGTGCGCGCGTCGTAGATCGAGTCGATCGCCACGCCGGCCATGCCGACGTCCCCCACGACGCGGGGGTTGTCGGAGTCGTACCCGCGGTGCGTGGCCAGGTCGAACGCCACCGACAGGCCCTTCTGGCCGGCGGCGAGGTTGCGACGGTAGAACGCGTTGGACTCCTCGGCGGTGGAGAACCCGGCGTACTGCCGGATCGTCCACGGCCGCGTGGCGTACATCGTCGGGTAGGGGCCGCGCAGGAACGGCGCCAGGCCGGGGTAGGTGTCCAGCGCGTCGAGCCCGTCTAGGTCGAGGGCCGTGTAGAGCGGCTTGACCTCGATGCCCTCAGGGGCGGTCCACGGCTCGACGCCGCGCGGTTCCTCGCCGGTCGCGGGCGCGGGGCCGCCGTCGAGGGGCAACCCAGCGAACGACTCGGGCACGCTCATTCGGGTGCCTCACGACCGGTTGGTCGCCTGGTCCGGGTGTGACGGATGTCGGGCTGGGCGGTCGAGCCTCGCCGGGCCTGTGGTCGCCGGCGGCGCGGTGCGGTGACCCGTGGCCGGGTCCGCAGCGTCCCTGGCTCGCTCCGCTCGCTCACTGCGAGTGCCTCACGGCCGGTTGGTCGCCTGGTCCGGGTGTGACGGGCGTCGGGCTGGGCGGTCGAGCCTCGCCGGGCCTGTGGTCGCCGGCGCCGCGGTGCGGTGACCCGTGGCCGAGTCCGCAGCGTCCCTGGCTCGCTCCGCTCGCTCATGCGCGGTCTCCCCCGTGCAGCCGCTCCCTGACCCGGCCCAGGAACGCCAGCGCGTCCTCGCCGAGCGCGACGCTGTCGTCGACCGGCAGCTCACCGGGCCTGCCGGCGACCACGACGTACGCCGCCCCGGACTCGCGCAGCGCCGCCACAACCTCAGCGCCCCACTCCGTGTAGGTCCGGTCGGTACCGCACAGGCAGGCGACCGGCTCGCCGTCGTAGCCGGCCAGCACGCCCGCCACGTCGTCGGTCGCACCGGCAGTGACGGTCTCGACGCCGCCGGCGGCGAGGAGGTTCGCGGCGAAGGCCGCCCGGGCGGTGTGCGCCGCGACCGGTCCCATGGTGGCCAGGAACACCGGCCTTCCCGCCGGGTGGTCGCGCAGCCGCTCGAACGGCTCGGCGTAGGAGTGGACCAGCGTCGCCGGGGCTCGCTCCGGGTGCGGCCGCCGCTCTGGCGGCGACTCCCGGAGGTCGGGGAACTCGCTGACCCCCGTGACCTGCCGGCGGCGGCGCGCCACCTGCGCCGCCCGCGCGGCCTCCCGGTCCCGGACCCGGCCGAGCAGTCCGTCGTCCTCCTTGTCGAGGGACGCCTCGAGGCCACCCTCGGCCTCGATCCGGCCCAGCTCGGCCCAGGCGGCGCGGGCCAGGTCGTCGGTCAGCCTCTCCACCGCCGACGCGCCGCCGGCCGGGTCGGTGACCCGGGCGACGTGGCACTCCGCCACGAGCAGCGAGGAGGTGTTGCGGGCGATGCGCCGGCTGAACGCGTCGGGTAGCCCGATGGCCGCGTCGAACGGCAGCACCGTCACCGAGCTCGCGCCGCCGACGCCGGCGGCGAAGGCGGCGACGGTCGTGCGCAACATGTTCACCCACGGGTCGTACCGGGTCATCATCGGCCGGCTGGTGACCGCGTGCTGCACCTGGCCGCCCGCGTCGGCGGCTCCGGAGAGCTCCAGGACCCGCTGCCAGACCCGGCGTGCCGCGCGCAGCTTGGCGATGGTGAGGAACTGCTCGTCCGTCGCCGAGTAGCGGAACTCCAGCAGCCTGGCCGCCGTGGCGACGTCCAGCCCGCCCGCGCCGAGCCGGCGCAGGTACGCCGCGCCCGCGGCCAGGCTGAAGCCGAGCTCCTGCGCGTCGGTGCCGCCCGTGTCGTGGACGGCGGTGGCGTCGACCGTGAAGGCGAACGTGCCGTGGGCGCCGGCCAGCGCGGCGAGCCTCCCCACGACGGCGCCCACGTCGGCGTCCGCCCCGCGCAGCCGCGCGCTGAGCGGGTCGCAGCCCAGGCTGGTGCCCGGGGCCGGCCGGACGCCCCTGTCGTCGAGCAGGGCGGCCAGCGCCTCGGCGGCCTCGACCGGCGCCCAGGGGGCGTCCAGGGCGACAGGGGGCAGGTCGGCGTACACGGGACCGAGCACGCGGGGCAGGTCCGCCACCGCGATACCGCCCGGGCCGGCAGTGAGCCACACCGAGGTGGCGCCGGTCCCCAGGTCGTCGGCGACCGCCCGCGTGGTGACCTGCGGGTCCGGGTCGGCGTGGTGCGTGCGGACGTCCCAGCCGCCGGCATGGGCGGCGGCCCGGCTGCCCCGCACGTACGGCGCCCGTCCCGGCAGCCCGGTCCCGGGCAGGTCGGCCACCTGCGAGGGTGTCCCAAGCGGGGTCACCCCGATGCCGTCGAGGGTCGTCCGGGTCAGCCGGTTCCACACCGCGGAGTCGGAGTCGTCGGCACCGAGTCGCCCGCTCTTGCGCAGCACCGCCGCGGCCTGCCGCTCCCAGTCCGAGGCGGTGTGCCGGCGCCCACCGGCGAGGAGAGACAGGTGCTCCATGGGGGCACCATAGGAGCCGGTCGCCCGGGGCGCCACCGCGTGTGACCCGCCCGACAGGGCAGGTGGCCCGTGCTCACCGTTAGCATCGGGAGCGTTGCAGCCGGTCGACTGCAACCCGGTCGGAAAGGACGCGCGCCATGGCCTCTCCAGCAGGGACGCTCTACCGCGGCCGTGAAGGCATGTGGACCTGGGTCGCCCACCGCATCACCGGGGTGGTGCTGTTCTTCTTCCTCTTCGCGCACGTCGTCGACACCGCCATGGTGCGGGTCTCGCCCGAGGCCTACAACACCGCCGTCGAGACGTACAAGAACCCGGTCGTCGGCGTGATGGAGGTGGGCCTGGTCGCGGCGGTCGTCTTCCATGCGCTGAACGGCATCCGGATCATCCTGGTCGACTTCTGGTCACAGGGACCGCGTTACCAGCGGCAGATGTCGTACGCCGTCGTGGTCCTGTTCGTCGTGCTGATCCTGCCGTTCACCGTCCGGCACCTGACCAACGTGTTCGGAGGCTGACATGGCCGCTCCGACGCTCGCCCCGCCCCGCTCCCGTCCCGCCCGCCGCGGCAACTTCGAGCTCAACAGCTGGCTGTTCATGCGCGGCTCGGGCCTGCTCCTGGCCGTCCTGGTCGTCGGGCACCTGTGGGTGAACCTG
>JBIOYO010000417.1:0-2663 GCA_044870175.1 Nocardioidaceae bacterium
CGAGCAGGGCGTCGACGATGCCGGCGGTGAACCCCCACAGCAGGACGTCCTCCTCCGGGCCGATCATCCAGCCCGGGCCGTCCCAGCCCATCGGGTGGCGGACGGTGAACCGGCGCCCCGGGTCGGCCAGCCAGCCGACCGGGACCCGGTATGCCGCGTGCACCTCCTCGGGGTTGGGGGTCAGCGGGCGGTCGCCGGCCCAGTACGCCAGCACCGGCGCGACCGCGAAGTTGCGGGGCGGCAACCACACCCGCGGCAGGACGGCGAGCACGCGGACCCAGGTGGGGTCCAGACCGGCCTCCTCCTGGGCCTCGCGCAGCGCCGCCTCGACGGGGGTCTCGCCGGGGTCGAGCGACCCGCCGGGGAACGACACGTGCCCGGGTTGGGAGCGCATGTGGTGGGCCCGCTCGGTGAGCAGCACGTCGGGACCGTGCGGCCCGTCACCGAAGAGGATCAGCACGGCGCCCTCGCGCGGCGGCGGGTCCTCGGGCGGCTCGTAGCCGCTCAGGTCGCGGCCGCGGATCGTGCTCGCCGCCGCGCGGAGCGGGGCCAGCCACGCGGGGAGCCCCTCGGAGAGCCCGGGCTCTGTCGTGGTGCCGGTCATGTGACCCGGACCCCGGTGTGCTCGGCGACGAGCCCGGTCAGCTCGGCATAGCTGTCGAGGCGGCGCGGCAGGAAGGTGACCGTGCCGCCGGCGTCGACCAGCAGGAGCCCGGGCAGCCCGACGAGCCGGTAGTGCTCGCCGAGTTCGCCGTCCGGGTCGGCCACCTGCCAGAAGGTGGCGCCGGTCTGCCGGAGCAGGCCGAGGGCGGCACCGGGCTGGACGTCGGAGAAGTCCACTCCCAGCACGGTGAGCCGCCCCCGGGTCTGCTCGTGCAGGCGCTGGAACAGCGGCAGCTCCTTGCGGCAGGGGACGCACCACGAGGCCCAGACGCTGACGACGGCGGGTCCGCGCAGGTCGGCCAGGTCCACGGCAGGACCACCGCCCAGGCACGGCAGGGTCAGCTCCGGCAGGTCGGCGTCCCCCTCGCCCGCAGGCCGCGGGCAGGACTCGACGCCCGCCTCCTGCTTCACCGACCGGAGCGCGGGGGTGTCGACCTCGACGCTGCTCTCGAACGACGGGGTGGGTACGCCGCCGGCGCCGCAGCCGGCGAGCAGCCCGATGGCCAGGGCCGTGACCCCGAGGCGAAGCAGCGGGGTCATGCGCGCCCCTCGGTGCGGACCAGTCGCGCCGCCACGACCGGGTCGACCGGGCCCTCGCCGTACGACGGGCACCAGCGGGCCACCGGGCAGGCTCCGCAGGCGGGGTTCCGGGCGTGGCAGACGCGCCGGCCGTGCCAGATCAGCCGGTGGCTGAGCAACGTCCAGTCCCGCTTGGGGAACAGCGCGCCGATCTCGTGCTCGACCTTGACCGGGTCGGTCTCGGTGGTCCATCCGAGGCGGCGCGAGAGCCGGCCGACGTGGGTGTCGACCGTGAGGCCGGGGATGCCGAACCCGTTGCCCAGCACGACGTTGGCGGTCTTCCGTCCGACGCCGGGCAGGGTGACCAGGTCCTCCAGGCGGGGCGGCACCTGCCCGTCGTACCGCTCCACGAGCGCCCGGGAGAGCCTCAGCAGGGTCTCCGACTTCGCCCGGAAGAAGCCGGTCGGCCCGATGATCCGCTCCAGCTCCTCCCGGTCCGCACCGGCCATGGCTCGGGCGTCCGGGTAGCGCGCGAACAGCGCCGGGCTGACCGCGTTGACCCGCCGGTCGGTGGTCTGCGCCGACAGCACGGTCACCACGATGAGCTGGAACGGGCCGTCGAAGTCGAGCTCGATCGCGGCGTCGGGATAGGTCTCCGCGAGCACCCGGTGCACCTTCCGAGCCCTGCGGACCAAGGCGGTGTCGGGCACGAGAGAAAGGGTACGTGGGCATGCCGACGCCCCGGGGCGTAGACCGGCGCGCCCGATGGGACAGAATGTGAGACGAACCATGCCGGGCGGGCCGTCCGGTGGGCCGGAGGAGGTCTCGTGGAGAACGACGTGCTGCGCCAGGCGACGCTGTTCAGCGCCCTCGACGACGAGGCCGCCTCCGCCCTGCGCGCGTCGATGTCGACCACCCGGCTCCGCCGCGGCGACGTGCTCTTCCGGGAGGGCGACTCCGGCGACCGGCTCTACATCGTGGTCGACGGCAAGGTCAAGCTCGGCCGCACCTCCTCAGACGGCCGGGAGAACCTGCTGGCGATCCTCGGCCCGGGACAGATGTTCGGTGAGCTGTCCCTGTTCGACCCGGGCCCGCGCTCGGCGACCGTCACGGCCGTCACGGACACGTCCTTCTACTCGCTGTCGCACGAGGACCTGCTGCGGTGGCTCGACGGCCGGCCCGGCGTCGCCCGCGGTCTCCTCGCCCAGCTCGCCGCCCGGCTGCGCAAGGCCAACGACGTGGTCGCCGACCTGGTCTTCTCCGACGTCCCGGGCCGGGTGGCGAAGGCCCTGCTGGACCTCGCCGACCGGTTCGGCCGCACCGCGGACGACGGGGTGCACGTCCACCATGACCTCACCCAGGAGGAGCTGGCCCAGCTGGTCGGCGCCTCGCGCGAGACCGTCAACAAGGCGCTCGCCGACTTCGCCAGCCGCGGCTGGCTGCGGCTGGAGCCGCGGTCGGTGGTCATCATGGACGTCGAG
>JBIOYO010000418.1:0-4728 GCA_044870175.1 Nocardioidaceae bacterium
CCCGCGTCGTCGGCGGCGGACCCGCCCGTGACGCTCTGCAGCCGCGCACCGGTCACCGGCCCGTCCTGCTGGCTCGCGTCGCCGACGGTCACGCCGAGCCGGGCGTGCGTGGGCGTCTCGCCGCTCCGCAGCTGGTCCACGACGGGCAGCACCTTGCTGATCGGGATGGCGAAGCCGAGCCCGATCGAGCCGCCCTGCTCCGTGGAGCTGGACGAGGTGCGGATCGAGGAGTTGATGCCGACCACCTCACCGGCGAGGTTCACCAGCGGGCCGCCGGAGTTGCCCGGGTTGATCGCGGCGTCGGTCTGGATCGCCGGGTACGTCGTCGACGAGCCGCCGGTGGTCTCGCCGACCGACACGGGCCGGTTCAGCGCCGACACGATGCCGCTGGTGACGGTGGCCTGCAGGCCGAACGGTGACCCGATGGCGACCACCGCCTGGCCGACCGCGAGCGCGTCGGAGCTGCCGATGGTGGCCGGGGCCAGGTCGCTGACGTTGTCGGCCTTGATGACCGCGAGGTCGGTGAGCTCGTCGACCCCCACCACCTCTGCGCTCGCGGTGGAGCCGTCGTTGAAGCTGACCGTCAGAGTCGCGTCCGCACCGGCCCCCTCGACCACGTGGGCGTTGGTCAGGATCTCCCCGTCGGAGCTGAGCACGATGCCCGAGCCGGAGCCGGCGCCCTGCTGGCTGACCACGTCGATCTTGACCACCGAGGGCAGCACCTCGGCGGCGACCCGCTCCGGGCTGCCGACCGGCGCGGTGGTGCGGGGGCGCGAGGACACCGCGCTCGAGGTCACCCGGGAGCTGGTGAGGTTGCTGTTGCTGCCGCCCTCGGCGAGGTCGAACCCGGCCGCGCCCGCGACCCCACCGGCGACACCGACCACGAGGGCCCCGGCCATGAGCCCTCCGACGAGGCCCTTGCTGAGGGTGCGCTCCCGGCGGGCCGGGGGCGGCGGAGGGACGTGGGCCGGAGGGCCGAACGAGTAGCCGGGGAAGTCGTACCGGTGGGTGTGCTCGTCGGCCTGGGATGGTTCGCCGTACGGTCCGGGCTGCTCGCTCATGTCGTCGATTGTGCCGAGCATGGCTGAGCCGGCCCTGAGAGGCCGGTAGGGCGGGGCTGTGGCTTGTCTGTGCGGACGCTGAGACCCTGAGGGCGCTGTGACGCTGAGAGTCAGTGGGCCGGCCGCGCCGAGTCGAGCAGCTCCGGCTCGGCGGGTGGCCGGGTGGAGCCGGGGAGGTCGAACCAGAACGCCGCCCCGCCCTCGGCCGCGGCGCCGGCGGAGACCGTGCCGCCGTGGCGCTCGGCGACCCGTCGGACGATGGCCAGGCCCAGCCCGGAGCCCGGCATCGTCCGGGACTCGGGCGAGCGGTAGAAGCGGTCGAACACGTGCGGCAGGTCCTCCTCGGCGATGCCGGGTCCCTGGTCGGCGACGTACAGGGTGCCCTGGGACAGCCGGACCGTGACCATGCCGAGCGGCGGGCTCCACTTGGCGGCGTTGTCGAGGAGGTTGGTGACCGCGCGCTCCAGGGACGCGGCGTCGCCGACCACCCACCACTGCTGCAGCGTGCTCTGGAAGTGCAGGCTGCCGGCACGCCGGCGCACCCGGTCCAGGGCCCGCTCCACCACCTCGGCGAGGTCGACGGTCTCGACCTGGTGGGGGACCGGCTCGTCGCGGGCCAGCTCGGTGAGGTCGCCGACCAGGGTGGTCAGCTCCTCCAGCTGTGCACGGACGTCGCTGAGCAGCTCCGCGCGCGCCGCCTCGGACAGGCCGCCGCGCGACTCGGCCTGGGCCAGCAGCTCCAGGTTCGTGCGCAGCGACGTCAGCGGCGTGCGCAGCTCGTGGCTGGCGTCCCCGACCAGGCGGCGCTGCCGGTCCCGGGACGCCGCCAGCGCGGTGAGCATGGCGTTGAAGGCCGTGGCCAGCCGGGCGATCTCGTCGGTGCCCTCCACCGGGATCGGCTCGAGCTTCTCGGTCCGGGCAATGTCCTCGGCGGCATCGGTGAGGCGGCGCAGCGGCCGGAGACCCTGGCGGGCGACCCCCCAGCCCGCCAGTCCGGCCGCGACGACGCCCGCGGCACCGAACACGACGAGCACCACGCCGAGGCGGTCCAAGGTGTACTCGGTGGACTCCAGCGACTGCGCGAGGACCAGAGCGGTGCCCCGCTCGGTGGGGACGGCCGCGACCCGGTAGGCGCTGGCGCCGGTGCCGACGGTGCGGACGGACTTCTTCGACTCCCCCCTCGCCACCGCGATCTCGGGCGCGCCGATCTGGATCGTGTCACCGGGGTCGGGCACGTCACCGGTGGTGATCTGCCCGTCGGCGTCGACGAGGGCCATCTTGACGTCGCCGACGCCGAGCAGCTCCGACGGGGCGCGGTACTCCGACAGCAGGACGGTCAGCAGGTTCGACGACGCGGCGACGTCGGCGCGCTTGGTCAGGGAGCGGTCCAGGCTGACGTACAGCTGGTGGCGCACGGTGAAGTAGCCGGCGACCGCGACCAGCGCGACCGACACCCCGACGGCGAGGGTCGCCAGCAGGCCCACCCGGCCGGCCAGCGTACGGCGGGGGCGCCGCCACATCACGACTCCCGCAGGACGTACCCGACGCCGCGGACGGTGTGGATCAGCCGGGGCTCACCGGCGGCCTCGGTCTTGCGGCGGAGGTACCCGACGTACACCTCAAGCGAGTTCGCCGTCGTCGGGAAGTCGAAGCCCCACACCTCCTCCAGGATGAACGACCGGTCGAGCACCCGCCGCGGCCGGCGCAGGAACATCTCCAGCAGCGCGAACTCGGTGCGGGTCAGCTCGATGACCCGGCCGCCGCGGCGCACCTCGCGCGTGACCGGGTTGAGGGTCAGGTCGCGGTACGCCAGCACGGCGCTGTCGAGGTCGTCGCCCTCGGAGCGGGACGGCGCACGACGCAGCAGCGCCCGCAGCCTGGCCAGCAGCTCCTCCAGCGCGAACGGCTTGGTCAGGTAGTCGTCCGCGCCGGCGTCGAGCCCCTCGACCCGGTCGCCGACCGAGTCGCGGGCGGTGAGCACGAGGATCGGCAGGTCGTTGCCGGCCGCGCGGAGCGCCCGGGTCGCCTCGATGCCGTCCAGGCGCGGCATCATCACGTCCATCACCACCGCGTCGGGTGCGGCCGAGGCGATGCTGGCCAGCGCCTCCGCGCCGTCGGTGGCCAGCGCCACCTGGTAGCCGTTGAACTCCAGGGAGCGCCGCAGCGACTCGCGGACGGCGCGGTCGTCGTCGACCACCAGCACCTGCGGGTGGTCGCCCGGCCCGGCGGGCGGGGCTGGCGCGGAGCTCACCGTCCCACTGTGCCACCGCGACCTGAGACCTCGCTGAGCCGCCGCGCCGACCCGTCTCTTGTGCCCCCTCGGAGGGTGCCGAGCCGTCGCGTCCTCCCGCCGAGAGGGTGCCGAGCCGTCGCGTCCTCCCGCCGGGAGGGTGCCGAGCCGTCGCGTCCTCCCGGTAGGACGGCGGCAGTCCGCCATGGGAAGCGGCCAAACACCTGCATCCCATGGGAATCTGGCACCCGGCGGCCAGACCGCCTACCTGACCAGCGACCTCGCCGCTGCGGCGGCCCGGGCGCCGTACCCCCCGCCGAACATCACCGCGTGCACCAGCAGCGGGAACAGCTGGTGGAGGGGCACCCGCTCGCGCCACCCGTCGGCGGGAGGGGCCACCTCGGCATACGCATCGAGCATCCTGGGCAGCTGCGGCAGCCCGAACAGCGCGAGCATCGCCAGGTCGGACTCGCGGTGCCCGCCGTACGCCGCGGGGTCCACCAGCCAGGCGGCCCCGGTCGCGTCCCACAGCACGTTGCCCGACCACAGGTCGCCGTGCAGCCGCGCCGGCGGCTCCGGAGGGCCTGCCAGGGCGTCGATGTGATTGACCACGCGCTCCACCGCACTGACCTCCTCGGGGGTCAGCGCGGCCAGGTCGCGGGCGACCTTGAGGTAGGGCAGGACCCGTCGGGTCGCGAAGAACTCCGGCCAGGTCTGCGTAGGTCGGTTGGGCATCGGGAGCGTGCCGATCCAGCCGTCCTGCCGGCCGTCCGGACCAGGGTCGAGGCCGAAGGCCGGGGCACCGGCCCGGTGGGTCCTCGCCAGCGCGCGACCCAGCGCCTCGGCGCCCTCCGGGGACGGCCGGCCGGGCTCCACCCACGGCATGACGATGCAGTCGTCACGCGCTGCGAGGACCGCGGGCACCGGGACGCCGCCACCGGCCTGGGCCTCGCCCAGCCATGCCAGTCCACGGGCCTCGGCGGCGAAGAAGCCGGCCGGCGCCTGAGGCCGGGTCTTCATCAGGGCCGACCGTCCGTCGGACAGCCGCAGCCGGGTCGCCGTACAGATGTCCCCTCCCGCGACGGGGGAGGTCGCCACCACCGCGACACCGAGGACCGCCTCGGCGCGCTGGGCGATGGCCGGGTTGCGTGCCATCAGGGAACCTCACCCGGTCGGTCCAGCAGCTGCTCCAGCTGGCCCACGAGTGCCGCGACGGTCCGCTCGACGATGGCCATGACGTCGGCGAAACCGGTGTCCCGGCCGTAGTAGGGGTCCGGTACGTCGCGTGCGCCGTCGCCGTCGCCGGCCTCCGGGTCGAAGTCGCGGAACATGAACAGCCGCCCGCGATGGAGGTCGTCGGTGGCCATCGCGAACAGGTCGGCATGGTTCTGCCCGTCCATGGCGAGCACCACGTCGCAGTCGGGGAACCACTCCGCG
>JBIOYO010000419.1:0-5352 GCA_044870175.1 Nocardioidaceae bacterium
CGTTCCTCGGCCCGGGCCCGAGCGATCCGCCGTCGCAGCAGCGCGGTCACACCGGGCTCGTCGGCGTACCCCAGGTAGTCCTCCACCTGCCGCGCCACCTCACCCCAGGGGGCGGCCCCGATGGCACGCCCGACCCGGGCCCAGTCCCCGATCGTTCCCCGCTCGATGGCGGTGACCAACGCCTCGTACGGCCAGGCCTCGACCCGGTCGTCGGGGACGTCGACATTGCGGAACCGCACCGTCACGGCCGGTCCTCCACCAGGCGCAGCAGGTCGTCGGCGATCCTCTCGCACGCGGCTACCACGGCGGCCCAGTCGTGCCACCGGGGATCGAGCCGCTTGTACGACGCGAGCTGGCCGGTGACCCGGACGTCCCTGGGACGTGGCTCGGACAGCCGCAGCACCAGCGAGGTCAGCACGGAGTCGGACCCGCCGGACCGGTCGGCGTAGAAGCCGTCGATCTCCGCGAGCACTCCGGCGGCGTCGGGACCCATCCGGTCGGCCAGCGCCACGAGGTCGAGGTAGTCGCGCACCTGGTTGCGTTGGACGACCAGGTAGGCCTTGACCCGGAGGATCTCCGGCAGCGTGGGCACCCGAAGCGGCCCCGCACCTGGGACCTCCACCTCGGCGACCTCGAGCGGCCGCAGCCGCCGCAGCTGGCGTAGACCGGCCTCGATCCCCCCGAGCGACCCCAGCAGCGTCAGCGGAGGACGGCTCGCCCGCACGCTGGTCACCCAGCCCTCCGTGGCCTCCAGCGCCTCCAGGACGACCTCGTACCGATCGGCGAGGTCGCCCAGCACGTGGTCGTGGTCGAAGGAGTCGCGGTGACCTGCGTACCACGCCGCGGCTGCGCCGCCGACCAGCACCGCATCCGGCACGACCTGTTGGAGCCGTGCGGCCGAGGCCACGACGTCGGCCAGTGACGGCCCCTCCACAGCCATGCAGCCAGAGTATTGGCTCGCACGGGCCTGCGGAGGGTGAGCACGACGCCGTCCTGCGCGTGGCCGGTGTGACCCCCTCGTCAGCGGCCGGTCCACCGGGGCGGCCGCCTCTCGGCGAAGGCGCGCGGCCCCTCCTCGGCATCGGCCGACCGAAGCACCCGGGCGTGCGCCGGCAGCTCACCGGAGCGCATCGCCGCGAAGGCCGCCGGCACGTCGAGCGCCGCGGTGGCCTGGAGGACCTCGAGTACGGCGGCGACGGCCAGTGGCGCGGCGGCCCGGACCCGGCGGGCCAGGTCGACCGCGGCGTCGACGACCCGCTCGGCGGGAACCACCTGGTTGACCAGCCCCCACCGCAGCGCCTCCTCCGCCCGCATCCGCCGCCCGGTCAGCAGCAGCTCCGCGGCGACCGTCGGAGGCAGCCGGCGAGGCAGCCGCACCAGCCCGCCGGAGTCCGCCACCAGGCCGAGGGTCACCTCGGGAAGGCCCATCTCGGCGTGCTCGGAGGCGACGACGAGGTCCGCGGCCAGCGCCAGCTCGAACCCGCCGCCCAGGGCCAGCCCGTTCACCGCTGCGACCACGGGCTTGCGACGGGCGAACAGCTCGGTCAACCCCGCGAAGCCGCCTGGCCCGTGGTCGGCGTCGACGGCCTCGCCGGCATGGGCCGCCTTGAGGTCCCACCCGGCGGAGAAGAACCGCGTGCCCGCGCCGGTGAGCACGCCCACTCGCAGCGCGGAGTCCTCCTCCAGCCGCCGGAAGGCGTCGTAGAGGGCACGGCTGGTCGGGACGTCGACCGCGTTGGCCGGTGGCCGGTCGAGGGTCACCAGCCAGATCCCGTCCTCGAGCACCTCGGCGCGGACCGGGTCGCTCGCCGGCGTACGGGGGGCGCCGGCCTGCTCAGGCACCGAGCGGCCTCAGCATCGCCCGGGAGATGATGTGCCGCTGGATCTCACTGGTGCCGTCCCAGATCCGCTCGACCCGGGCGTCTCGCCAGAACCGCTCGATGGGGAGCTCGCTCATCAGCCCCATGCCGCCGTGGATCTGTACGGCCTCGTCGGTGATGTGCGCCAACGCCTCCGTGGCGGCGAGCTTGGCCATGGCGACGTCCTGGTCCGACATGCGCCCTTGGTCGAGGCGCCAGGCGGCGCGGAGGGTGAGCAGCTCGGCCGCCTCCAGCTCCACGGCCATGTCGGCGAGCTTGAACCCGACGCCCTGGAACCTCCCGATCGGCCGCCCGAACTGCTGGCGGGTGGCCGCCCACCGCGTCGCCTGCTCCAGCACGCGCCGGCCCCGCCCCACGCTGGTGGCCGCCACGGTGAGCCGGCTGGCGCCGAGCCACCGGCCGATCAGGTCGAAGCCCTCGCCCTCGGCGCCCAGCCGGTTCCCGACCGGCACGCGGCAGCCGTCGAAGCTGAGCTCGCACTGGTGGTAGCCGCGGTGGGAGACCGCCGCCGAGCCACGGCGCACGGTGAGCCCGGGGGTGTCGAGGTCGACGAGGAAGCAGCTGATCCGGCTGGTCGTCCCCCGCGCCGTCTCCTCCGACCCGGTCGCGGCGAACAGCACCACGAAGTCGGAGACGTCGGCATGGCTGATGAAATGTTTTGTCCCAGTGACAAGATAGTGATCCCCGTCGAGCACCGCTCGGGTGCGCATGGACCGTACGTCGGAGCCGGCGCCCGGCTCGGTCATCGCGAGGCAGTCATGGCGCTCGCCGCGGATGGCCGGCACCAGGTAGCGCGCCCGCTGCTCCCCCGTGCATGCGAGCAGGATGTTGCTCGGCCGCGCCACGAGCATCTGCAGCGCGTAGCCCGTGCGGCCGAGCTCGCGCTCCATCAGCGTCGTCGACACCGCGTCGAGGCCGCCCCCGCCCAGCTCGGCTGGCATGTTGGCGGCATAGAGGCCGGCGTCCAGGGCCGTGCGTCGCACCCGCTGGGCAAGCGCAGGGGGGACCTCGTCCAGCCGCTCGACCTCGTCCTCATGGGGGACGAGCTCGCGGTTGACGAAGCGCCGCACCGTCTCCACGACGGCCTTCTGCTCGGCGGTCAGCGCGAAGTCCATGCGGGGGGTCCGTTCGTCGGGGGTTGTCGCTCAGCGGCGCCGGATCCGCACCGGCCGGCCGACCAGTCCAGGCACCGGCAGCGAGGCATGTGCGGCGCGGACCGCCTGCACGTGGGACAGCAGGTCCGGCGGCATCGGGCTGGAGCCGCCGCGCACCGTGTCGACGTGGACGAGCAGCTGCTCGGCCGCCGCGAGCAGCGTGCGCGGGGCGCCGTACATCTCGTGGTACACGTGCACACGGCGGTCGTCGTGGTCGAGCACCCGCAGCTCCAGCGTGAGCCGGTCGCCCTCCTGCGCCTCGCGGAGGTGGTGGAGGGCCGTCTGCGCGGTGAACAGGGAGTGGCCGGCCTCGCGGTACGCCTCGTCGATGCCGACGTAGCGGAAGAACGCGTCGGCGCTGTCCCCGAACACCAGGAGGTAGCAGGACTCGCTCATGTGGCCGTTGTAGTCGGTCCACGCGGGGAGCACGGCAGTGCTGTGCGGCTGCAGCGGCGCGGGAATGACGGCGTCGTCGTCCCACGTGGCCCGGGGGCGGCCCTCGTGCGGTGTCGTCACCCGGCTCATCCCGGGTCTCCACTGGCTTCAGGCTGGTTCAGGAACCACCTGTGCCCGAACGGATCGTGGAAGACCGCGACGCGCCCGGCCGGCGGCGAGTCCTCCGGGCCACGGTCGAGGCTCACCCCGGCGCTGCGGAGCCGGTCGCAGAGGCGGTCGACGCCGTCGACGGTGAGGTGCAGCGAGACGGCGGCGCCGCGATGAGGGTCGGGAGGTGCGACGCCGGCCTCGGCGAACTCCTCCGACATCATCCAGCCCGCACCGCCCACCGCGAGCTCCACATGACCGACCCGCCCGTCGGGCATCACGATCGGCTCGTAGGTCACCTCGGCGCCGAGCACGTCGACGTACCAGTCGATCGCGGCACGCGCGTCAGCCACGCAGAGGTACGGCGTCAGCTGGCTCACCGGACTCCCCTCTCGACACTCCACCGGCGAGGTCAACCCTGGTGCAACCTCATTCGTGCCGCAACCGCCGCGGAGTGCGTTCAGCCGTGCGTGGACTCCGGGGGGATCGCGCCCGGGTCCGGCTCGCGCTCCTCCGCCGGCTGGTCGTCGCCTCGCCGGCGAGGGTCGAGCGGCTCGTCCTCGTCGGTGACCGGCGGGTTGACCGGCTCGCTCTCGTCCACGGGCTGGTCGGGCAGCGGGTCGAGCGGCGTGTTCGTCATGGTCGTCCGCGTACCCGCCCGGGACGCCGGTGATGCAGCCGGCTCCGCGAGACGGGCAGCCCGCAGCACGCAGGCGCCGGGCACCATGGGCTCCGTGACGATCTCCGCCCGCGAGCTCGTGCGGCCCACCGACGCGAGCCACCGCGTCACCACGCTCGAGCTGTTCTCCGACCTGGTCTTCGTGTTCGCCCTCACGCAGGTGACCGCGTTCCTCGCCACGGACCTCTCTGTGGTGGGCGCGCTGCGCGGGCTCGTGCTGCTCATGCTGCTGTGGTTCTGCTGGAGCAGCTTCGCCTGGCTGGGCAACCAGGCCTGCGCCGACGAGGGCGTCGTCCGGTTCGCGGTCATCGCGGCGATGGCCACGGTGTTCGTCGCGGCGCTGGCCATCCCGGAGGTCTACGCGGACCGGGCGGGGGGCGTGCCGGCTCCGGTGGTCTTCGCGTCGGCGTACGCGGTCCTCCGCCTGCTCCACGCGGGGGTCTACCTGGTTGCGGCGGGCGACGACCGGGTGCTCCGCCGGACCATCCTTGTCACCCTGACCGGATCCGGCGTCGCCATCGTCGTCCTGGTCGCGGGCGCTCTCCTCGGTCCGCCGGCGCAGACCCCGATGTGGGTCCTGGCACTGGTCGTCGACTATCTCGCGGTCTTCGTGGTGGCGCGGACGGGTGGGTGGCCTCTCCCCGCACCGGGGCACTTCTCAGAGCGGCACGGGCTGATCGTCCTGATCGCCCTCGGCGAGTCGATCGTCGCCGTCGGTGTCGGCGCGGGGAGCTTCCCCCTGACCACGTCCGTGGTGGTGGCCGCGGTTCTGGGCCTGCTGGTGAGCACCGCCCTGTGGTGGACGTACTTCGACGTCGTGGCGCTGGTCGCCGAGCGCGTGCTGGCGTCGCGGACGGGGGCCTCGCGGTCACGGCTGGCCCGCGACTCCTACACCTACCTGCACTTCCCGATGATCGTGGGCATCGTCTTCCTCGCGCTCGGGCTCAAGAAGGTGGTGGAGTACGTCGCCGACACCGGGCACCACGCCCTGTCCGACCCGCTGCAGGGGCTGCCCGCGTGGGCGTTGTACGGCGGCGCGGCGACGTACCTCCTCGCCCACATCGCCTTCCGGCTGCGCAACGTCGGCTCGGTCAAC
>JBIOYO010000420.1:0-3506 GCA_044870175.1 Nocardioidaceae bacterium
CGCGGCAGCCGCTCGCCGTCGACGGTGGCGTCGACGAACTCGGTGTAGAACGCGATCCGCCCGGCGATCGCGTCGACCGCCGGGCCCGGGGAGGTGTAGGACCAGGCGACCCGGGTGAGGCCGGGCAGGCCCCAGTAGCGGTCCGCCGTGCCCTTGTAGGGGCAGACGGTCGTGTGCTCGATCTCCGTCATCTTCTCCAGCGCGACGTCCTCGGGCGCGAAGTAGTAGCGGGTCGGCAGGTTGGTCTCGAACAGCAGCACCGGCCGGCGGGTCTCGGCGACCACGTCACCGTCGTGGGAGAGCACGACGTGCCGTGAGCTGTGCAGCGCGTCGACCCGGTGGTGCGGGTCCTTGGGATGACCCCACACCTCCTCGTCCTCCTCGGTCCAGCGGTCCAGGACGCCGGGCTCGAAGGTCAGCACCACGTGGCCGTCGAGCGCCGGGTCGGCGCGGACCCATGCCGCCCTCGGCAGGGTGCGGTCGCCGACGACCACGTCGAACAGCTCCGAGACCGGTCCCTTCGCCCCGAAGAACGGGTGCCCACGGCGTTCCTGCTCCGCGGGGCGCAGCAGGTCGGCGCGTACGTCGCCGCGCGGGATCGCGTAGAACGGCACCGGCACGCCCTCGTCCCAGAACAGCAGCGGCTTCCTGGTGTCCGCCACGGCGACGTCCCCGACGTACGCCCGGACCCACCGGTCGGTCGGCTCAGTGCGGATGCTCATGGAACCGATCGTCCCACCCCGCGGTCAGGACGACGACCGGTCCGGCAGCCGCGGGATCAGCCAGGACAGCAGCGCCTCGGGGCTGCGGGTCTGCAGGTAGACCATCCCCGGTCCGGTGAGGTCGACCACGAGACCCTCGCCGCTGAGGAACGTCGACTTCCAGCCGCCCACCTTGCGGACCTTGTACTGCACCTGCTCGGACCAGCCGACCATGTGCCCGGTGTCCACGGTGTAGCGCTGGCCGGCCGCGAGGTCGACCGCCTCGATGGCGCCGTAGCTGGACACCAGCAGCGCCCCGTGGCCGTGGCACTTCAGCATGACCAGGCCCTCGCTGCTGAAGAACGTCTTGGCACCGCCCCACTTGCTGTCCACGTCGACGTCGCCGCCGGCGGCCAGGTAGGACCCGGACTGGAGGAACACGGTCTGCCCGGTCAGCTGCCACTCCACGATGTCGCCGGGCAGGGACGGCGCGAAGACCACCTCGCCACCCGAGGAGCCCGCCGTGAACGTGTTCATGAAGAACGACTCACCGCCGAGGACCGACCGGCGCAGCCCCTTGAGCAGCCCGCCGTGGGTGCCCGTGGCGATCTCGACGCCGGGCCCCATGGCGACCATTACCCCGGCCTCGGCGTTCACCGACTCACCGGGGTCGAGGCGCACCGTGGCCGAGGCGAACGAGGGCTTGTTGCGGATGGAGGTCTGCACCCGTGCCAGTGTTCCACCCCGGCGAGGGCGCGTCAGGAGGGGGAGACCAGGTCGCGGAGGGTCCAGGCGTTCCGCACGGCGTTGCCGCCGCCGTCGTTGTTGAAGTAGGCGTAGACGTCGCGGCCCTGCGCCTGCCACTCCCCGATCCGGTCGCCCCACCAGCGCAGGTCGTCCTCGGAGTAGGAGCCGGCGTACAGGTGGTCGTGGCTGGGTCCGTGCAGCCGGACGTACACGAACGGCGCGGTGGCCCACAGGTGGCAGGGCAGGTGTGCCCCGCTGAGCACGACGTACGCCGCCCCACGGCCGGCCAGCAGCTCGCGCACCGGCTCGACGTGCCAGCTGGGATGCCGCAGCTCCACCGCGACCCGCATCCACGCCGGGACCCGGTCCAGGAACCACGAGAGCCGGGCGTCGTCGCGCTCCAGGGCAGGGTGCAGCTGCACCAGGACGACACCGCGGCGCGGGCCCAGGGCGTGCCAGTCCTGGCGGAGCCGCTCCAGCCAGCGCTCGGGCCCGTAGAGCCGCTTGGCGTGGGTGAGCCCGCGGGAGGCCTTGACCGACATCTCGAACCCGTCGGGGAGCCGGTCGCGCCAGCCGGCGAAGGTGCGCGGCGCCGGCCAGCGGTAGAAGCTGGCGTTGAGCTCCACGGTGTCGAAGTGCCGCACGTACACGTCCCGCCGCCGGTGCCTGGGCAGGCCGTGCGGGTAGAGCACCCCGTCCCAGTGGTCGTAGCTCCACCCGGACGTGCCGATGCGGACCGTCATGTGTCGGGAGTTTCCCATGGGATCGAGGCGCTTCGCCGCCTCCCACGACGTTCGCGTCATGGGAGGCGGCGGAACGTCGTGGGAGGTCCGGCCGGACGGGGCTCAGCCGCCGAGGACCGGCCGTCCCACGACCATCGACTCCAGCAGCGCCGGGGCGAAGGACGCCGCCGTCGGCCGGTCGAGCTGCGCGCCGAGCCCGTCGAGCACCTTGGTGAAGAACGCGCGCGCGGCGGCGGCGAAGACCACGTCGGCGACGTCCACGTCGGCCTGCTCCACCGATGCGGCGTCGCGCGCGACCTTCGCGGCGAACGCGAACACCCCCCGGTCCTGGGCGCCGAGCGCGGCACCGCTCGGCTCCTCGGCGATCAACCGCATGGCCTCCACGTCGCCGCACACGTCGCGCAGGAACTTCGAGTGCGCGGCCGTGCAGTACGTCGAGCGGAGGGCGCGCGCCGCGGCGATGGTCGAGATCTCGAACCGACGCCGGTCCATGCCGTCGCGGATGGTCAGGTTGAGGGCGGCCCAGGCCTGCGCCACATCGGGCCGGGTGCTGAAGGCGCCCGCGTAGTCCGGCAGGAAGCCCCATGACGACCTCTGCTGCGCGTAGTAGCCGGCCAGCGGGCCCTGGGCCGCGTCCTCGGGGACGGTCTGGATGAACACGAGAGGATTCTCGCCCGCGGGAGCGCCCGGCAGAAGGACCGGCAGCGCAGGCGCGCTCGCGCCGGGCCGTTGGCCTCTTCCGGCGCGGCCGGAGCCCGGGCTACCTGTGGGAAGGTGGGCGCTCGAGCGGACGAGACCGACGCCCCCGCGCGCACGGTCCTGCTCTCGGAGCTGGTCGGCAGCCGGGTGCAGACTCCAGACGGCGAGCGCCGGGGCGCGGTGAAGGACCTGACCGTCCGGCTCGGCGAGCCCCATCCCGTCGTACGGCGGCTGCTGGTGAGGTCCGGCTCGACGTACTCCCTGGTGTCGTGGGAGGCCGTCGAGGCGGTGCCAGCGCACCCGGTCACGGTCACCCCGGAGGCCCTCGTCGAGATCGGCGCAGGGTCGTCCGAGGTCCGGCTCCGGCCCGACGAGCTGCTGCTCGCGCGCGACGTGCTGGACACCCAGGTCGTCGACGTCGAGGGCCGTCGCCTGTCACGGGTGTCCGACGTGCTGCTGCTCGAGCGCGACGACGGCCGGTTGGAGGTGCTGGCCGCCGACGTGGGGGTCGCGGCGCTGCTCCGCCGCACCGGTCTGGGCTGGCTGGCCGGGCACCGCGGCCCGGTCGCGGTCGACTGGCAGGACCTGCACCTGACGTCCGGCCGGGGCCACCTGG
>JBIOYO010000421.1:0-2918 GCA_044870175.1 Nocardioidaceae bacterium
TGCCTGGCGTCTGAGGCGTCAGCCCTCCGTGGCCTCCTCCATCGACGCCGCGGGGGTGTCGCCGAACAGCCCGGCATAGGTGAAGCCGGCGATCGCGCCGCCGAGCAGGGGCGCCAGGATGAACACCCATAGCTGGGCGATCGCGTCGCCGCCGGCGAACAACGCGGGCCCGATGGACCGGGCCGGGTTCACCGAGGTGTTGCTCACGGGGATGCTGATCAGGTGGATCACGGTGAGCCCCAGCCCGATGGCGATGGGCGCGAAGCCCTTGGGAGCCAGGGTGTGCGTGGCGCCCAGGATGATGAAGAGGAAGAACGCCGTCAGCAGCACCTCGATCACGATCACCGCGAGCAGCGAGTAGCCGCCGGGTGAGCGGTCGCCGTAGCCGTTGGTGGCGAAGCCGCTGTCGACCGCGCTGAAGCCGTCGACGCCGTTGGCCACGACGAGGAGCACCGCGGCCGCAACGACCGCTGCGACCACCTGGGTCACGACGTACCCCGGCACGTCCTTCCAGTCGAACCGCTTGCTGCTGGCCAGGCCGACGGTCACGGCCGGGTTGAAGTGGCCGCCGCTGACGTGTCCGACGGCGTAGGCCATCGTGAGGACGGTGAGGCCGAAGGCGACCGCGACACCGAGGTAGCCGATGCCCACGTCGGGGACGCCGGCGGCCAGCACTGCGCTGCCGCAGCCGCCGAACACCAGCCAGAAGGTGCCGAAGAACTCCGCGGCGAGTCGTTGGGTGGTGGTGGGCACGAGAGGCCTCCTCGAGAACGGGCGTCGGTGCGGTGCCGCCGGGCTCATTGTGGCGGGGCCGGAGCGGACGTGGGGGGACGCGCGTTGCGACGCGCCGATGGAGCCGGGCCCGGACCCGAACCCCTAACCTGGACCAATGACTTCGCACCTGGCCACGCCCGCTCCGTTCGGCAGGGTGCTCACCGCGATGGTGACGGCGTTCGACGACGACGGTGCCGTGGACGTCGAGGGCACCGCTCGCGTCGCCGCCCATCTGGTCGACCAGGGCAACGACGGCCTGGTCGTGTCCGGCACCACCGGTGAGGCGCCGACCACCACCACCGCCGAGGACGGCCTGATCCTGCAGGCGGTCATCGACGCGGTCGGCGACCGCGCCACGGTGGTCGCCGGCGTGGGCACCAACAACACCGCGCACTCCGTCGAGCTGGCCGAGCAGGCCCAGAAGGTCGGCGCGGACGGCGTGCTCGTGGTCACGCCCTACTACAACAAGCCCACGCAGGAGGGTGTGCTGGCGCACTTCCGGGCGGTGGCGGGGGCCAGCGACCTGCCGGTGATGCTCTACGACATCCCCGGGCGCGCGGGCATCAGCATCGCGCCGGACACCTACGCCCGCATTGCCGAGAACGCCAAGGTCGTCGCGGTCAAGGACGCGGTCGGCGACCTCGGCCGTGGAGTGCGGATCATGCGCGACACCGGCCTGGCGTTCTACTCCGGCGACGACGTGCTCAACCTGGCCTGGCTGACCCACGGCGGGTGCGGGGTCGTGTCGGTGGTCGCGCACGTCGCGGCACGCGAGTACGCCGCCATGGTCGCCGCGGTCGAACAGGGTGACATCGCCGAGGCGCGACGCCTGTACGTCGACCTGCTGCCCCTCGTCGACGTGGTGATGACCCGGGTCCAGGGCGCCATGGCGGCCAAGGCCGCGATGCAGCTGCTCGGCGTGCTGGACAACCGCGCGATGCGGCTGCCCCTCGTCCCAGCCCCCGACGCCGTCGTCGACGAGCTCCGCGCGGAGCTCGTGCGGCGCGGACGGCTGGAGCGGTGAGCCACCCCCACCCCGAGCTGTCCGCGCCCGGGCCGCTCGCTCCGCAAGGCCTGCGCGTCATCCCGCTCGGGGGGCTCGGCGAGATCGGCCGCAACATGACCGTCTTCGAGCACGCGGGGCGGCTGCTGGTGGTCGACTGCGGCGTGCTCTTCCCCGAGGAGAACCATCCCGGCGTCGACCTGATCCTCCCCGACTTCGAGCCGATCCGGGGCCGGCTGGACGCCGTGGAGGCAGTGGTCCTCACCCACGGCCACGAGGACCACATCGGCGCGGTGCCGTACCTGCTCCGCGAACGCCCCGACCTCCCACTGGTCGGCTCCAAGCTGACCCTGGCCCTGCTCCGGCCCAAGCTCGCCGAGCACCGGCTGAAGGAGACCGCGCACCACGTCGTCGCCGAGGGCGACACGATCGGCTTCGGGCCCTTCCAGCTGGAGTTCGTCGCGGTCAACCACTCCATCCCGGACGCCCTGGCCGTCGCCATCCGCACCGGCGCCGGCACCGTGCTGCACACCGGGGACTTCAAGATGGACCAGCTGCCGCTGGACGGCCGGATCACCGACCTGCGCGCGTTCGCCCGGCTGGGCGAGGAGGGCGTGGACCTGTTCCTCGTCGACTCCACCAACGCGGAGGTGCCCGGTTTCACCGTGTCGGAGACCGAGATCGGGCCGGTGCTGGACCGGGTCTTCCAGCAGAGCCGCGGCCGGGTCATCGTGGCCTGTTTCGCCTCCCACGTGCACCGGGTGCAGCAGGTGCTCGACGCCGCGGTCGAGCACCGCCGCAAGGTTGCGTACGTCGGCAGGTCGATGCTGCGCAACATGGCGATCGCGCGCGACCTGGGCTACCTCCAGGTGCCCCCCGGCGTCCTCGTGGACGCCCGCGACATCGGCGAGCACCCCGCCGACCGCATCGTGCTGATCTCGACCGGCTCCCAGGGAGAGCCGCTGTCGGCGCTGAGCCGGATCGCCCAGCGCAACCACAGCTTCGTGGAGATCGAGGAGGGCGACACCGTCGTCCTGGCCTCCAGCCTGATCCCCGGCAACGAGAACGCCGTCTACCGCGTCATCAACGGACTGGCCCGCTGGGGCGCCCGCGTGGTCCACAGGGGCAACGCCCTGGTGCA
>JBIOYO010000422.1:0-2501 GCA_044870175.1 Nocardioidaceae bacterium
GAGCGGTTCGCCTCGACGGTCACCGGGAGCTACCCGGCCGAGGAGGTGCCGGCCCGGATGGCTCGCGTGCTCGCCGAGGGCACCGGCGCCCGCGTGGCCGAGGTGTGGCTGACCGTGCAGGGCCGCGCGACGCTCGCCGCCAGCTGGCCGCCCGGAGCCGGCACCGTCCCCGAGGGCGCGCCGGGACGGCGGGTGCTGCCGGTGCGCTACGGGAGCGAGACGCTGGGTGCGCTCGTGGTCGCCGAGCAGGTGCCGCTGACCACCGTGGAGGAGCGGCTGTTCGCGGGGCTGGCGGACCAGGCCGGCCTGGTGCTGCGCAGCGCCGCGTTGCGGGTGGAGCTGCAGAGCCGGGCGCAGGAGCTGTCCGCCCGCGCGGAGGAGCTGCGTGCCTCGCGGCAGCGTCTGGTCGACGTCCAGGACGAGCGGCGCCGCGTCCTCGAGCGCGACATCCACGACGGCGCCCAGCAGCACCTGGTGGCGCTCGCGGTGAACCTGCGGCTGGCCCAGACCATCTCCGGCCGCTCCCCGGAGCGCGCCGCCGCGCTGCTCGCGGCGCAGCAGCGGGCGGCTGCCGAGGCGATCGAGACGCTGCTGCAGCTGTCGCGAGGGATCTACCCGCCGCTGCTGGCCGGCGAGGGACTCACCGGGGCCCTCCGCGCCGCGGCCGCCACCAGCCCGGTGCCGGTCTCGGTGGTGGCCGACGCCGGCCGCTACGAGCCCCGCATCGAGGCGGCGGCGTACTTCGCCTGCCTGGAGGCCCTGCAGAACGCTGCCAAGCACTCCGGAGCGACGTCGGTGCGGGTGTCCCTGCGTGGTGCGCCCGGCTCGCTCGTGCTCACGGTCGAGGACGACGGCCACGGGTTCGACCCGGGGGCCGTGCCCGGCGGCGCCGGCCTGGCGAACCTCCGGGACCGGGTGGAGTCGGTCGGTGGCACGTTGACCACCGCATCCGGGCACGGCCGGGGCACCCGCCTCGAGGCGGTCCTGCCCACCCGGGCCGTCGAGGCGGTGTGAGGTGCGCGCCCGGGTCGCGTGGGGTCTCCTCGCCGTCACCGTCCTGCTGGTGGTCGCGGACGTCGTAGTGGCCGCCCAGGCGGTCCCGCTCGTGTCGGAGACGGCCATCGGCTTCCACGGGTTCCCGTTCGTCCACGGAGCCGTCATCGGGTCGGCATGGATGGGCGCGCTGATCGTCTCGCGCTACGAGCGGCACCCGATCGGGTGGCTGCTGGCCCTGTCGGGCACTGCCAGCGCGGTGGCACTCGTGGCCGAGGCGTACGCGTACTGGGTCCAGGAGGCCGACGGCCCAGGTCCTACCGGCCTCGCCGGCGTCTCGGCGTGGCTGGCCACCATGCTGGGCGGCCAGCTCGTCATCGGGTGCCTCGCGCTCATGTACCTGCTGGCCCCGGACGGGCATCTCCTGACCTCACGATGGAGGTACGCCGCGTGGGTCACCGGCGCCGGCATGGCGCTGTGCCTGCTCGCCGTGCTCTCGCTCAACCCCACTGAGTTCGAGCTGGTGACCTCGAACCAGGACCTCGGCCGCGCACGCGGCGCCATGCTGAGCTTCGGCTTCATGGCGATCTCCGGAGGCCTGGTCGCGTCGGTGGTCTCCGTGGTGATGCGGCTCCGGCGCAGCAGTGGGGTGCAGCGCCAGCAGTTGAGGCTGATCGCGCTCTCGGCCGGCTTGGCGGCGTTCGGTCTGGCCTGGTTGGCCGTCGTGCAGGAGCTGGTCGGCGAACAGCACAGGTGGCTGGCGAGCCTTCCCCTGTTCGCCGCCTACCTTCTGCTGCCGGTGCTGTTCGCGGTCGCGGTGCTGCGCCACCGGCTCTACGAGCTCGACGTGGTCATCAACCGCACCGCTGTGGTGGTCGCCGCGACCGGGTTCGCCGGCGTCGGGTACACCACGCTCGTCGTCCTCGCCGGACGCCAGACCAGCGGCTTCGCGCTGTCGCTGCTGGTCACCGCGGTCGTCGCGGTGGCCTTCCAGCCGGTGCGGCGGCGGGTGGTGCGGTGGGCGAACCGGCTCGCCTACGGGACCCGGGCCCAGCCCTACGAGGAGCTCGCGGACTTCAGCAGCCGGCTGGCGGAGTCCCCCTCGGCCGAGCGGCTGCTGCCCGTGGTGGCGGCCGCCGCAGGCGAGGCGCTCGGCGCTCGTTCGGCGACCGCGACGCTCGGCACGCGGTCCGCCAGCTGGGGGGACCCCCCGGCGGCGACCGAGAACCACTCGGTGGCGGTCGGCGAGGAGGGCACCATCGCGGTCGGCTTTCCTCGGGGCCGGAGGCTGCGGCCTGCCGACGAACGGCTCCTGCACGCGCTGGCCGACCAGGCCGCCGTCGCGTTCCGCAACGTGTCCCTCGAGGCCGAGCTGGCCGCGCACGTGGCCGCCCTGGACCAGACGACCACGGAGCTGGCGCGGTCGCGGGCGCGGATCGTCGAGGCCGACGACGCGGTACGCCGGGGGCTGGAGGCCGCCATCTCCACCGACGTCCTCCCCCACCTGG
>JBIOYO010000423.1:0-3532 GCA_044870175.1 Nocardioidaceae bacterium
GCCGGCCTGCCGTGCGACGTCGTGCTGAACGCGATCACCGGCTCGGTCGGCCTGCGCCCCACGCTCGCCGCGCTCGAGGCGGGCAACACCCTGGCCCTGGCCAACAAGGAGTCCCTCATCGTCGGCGGGCCGCTGGTCACGTCCCGGGCCAAGCCGGGACAGATCGTGCCGGTGGACTCCGAGCACAGCGCCCTCGCCCAGTGCCTGCGCGGGGGCCGGCCCGACGAGGTGCGCCGGCTGGTGCTGACCGCGAGCGGCGGGCCCTTCCACGGGCGCACCCGCGAGGAGCTGGGTGACGTCACCGTCGAGGACGCGCTGGCCCACCCGACCTGGTCGATGGGTCCCGTGGTGACGATCAACTCCGCCACCCTGGTCAACAAGGGGCTGGAGGTGATCGAGGCGCACCTGTTGTTCGGCGTCCCCCTGGAGCGGATCGAGGTCGTGGTGCACCCGACCAGCGTCGTGCACTCGATGGTGGAGTTCTGCGACGGCTCGACGCTGGCACAGGCGAGCCCACCGTCGATGCTGGTCCCGATCGCGCTGGCCCTGGGCTGGCCGGACCGGGTGCCGGACGCCGCACCGCCCGTGGACTGGTCGCGGCCGGAGGTCTGGGAGTTCCTCCCGCTCGACGACGACGCCTTCCCCGCCGTGCGCCTGGCCCGTTCCGCCGGCGCGTCGGGCGGCACGGCGCCGGCCGTGTTCAACGCCGCCAACGAGGTGTGCGTCGAGGCGTTCCGCCGCGGCAGCCTGCGCTTCGTCGACATCGTGCCTGTCGTCGGACGCGTGCTCGCGAACCACGTACCCTCGACAGTGCACGACCTCACGGTCGGCGACGTCCTCGCCGCCGACGAGTGGGCGCGCACACAGGCCGAGACTCTCGTCGGAGCCTCGGCCAGGCCACATGGACCCGGGACACCCGAAGGACCCGCATGACCCCGCTGCTCTACCTCCTCGGCGTCGCGGTGTTCGTCGTCGGGCTGGTGGCGTCGGTCGGCCTGCACGAGCTCGGCCACCTGGTCCCGGCCAAGCGGTTCGGGGTCAAGGTCACCCAGTACTTCGTCGGCTTCGGCCGCACGGTCTGGTCGACACCGCGCGGGGAGACCGAGTACGGCGTCAAGGCGATCCCGCTCGGCGGCTACGTGAAGCTGGTCGGGATGCTGCCGCCGGACCCCCGCGACCCCGAGGGCGACAAGCACGTGCGGTCCTCCAACACCGGGATGTTCACCCAGCTCGTGTCCGACGCGAGGGCCGCGGAGTACGAGCAGGTCAAGCCCGGTGACGAGGACCGGCTGTTCTACAAGCTGTCCTGGTGGAAGAAGGTCGTGGTGATGGCCGGCGGGCCGACCACGAACCTGCTCATCGCGTTCGTGCTGTTCGCCGCCGTGTTCGGGCTCTACGGCACGATCGAGCAGACCACCACCGTGGGCACTGTGTCGAAGTGCGTCGTGCCCGCCGACCAGGCCGGCCGGGACTGCCGGACCACCGACCCGGTGACGCCTGCGGTCGAGGCGGGCATGCGTCCCGGCGACCGGATCCTGACCTTCAACGGCACCCCGGTCTCCTCCTGGGACGGCCTGGTCGGCCTGGTGCGCGCCAACGACGACGGCGCGGCCACCCTGGTGGTCGACCGCGACGGCGAACGGCTCACGCTGACCACGAACACGACGGTGAACGTCGCCCGCTCGCTCGACGGCAGCGACCGGTTCGAGAAGGCCGGCTTCCTCGGCATCACCTCGACCACCACCAGGCAGCACCACGGGCTGCTGTTCACCGCCGAGCAGATGGCGTCGCTGACCGGGCAGACCGTGCAGGCGCTCGGCACCCTTCCCGCCAAGGTCCTGGACGTCGGGCAGGCCACGCTCGGCCTGGAGGAGCGCGACCCCGAAGGGCCGATGAGCGTCGTCGGCGCGGGGCGGGTCGCCGGCGAGATCACCTCCGACCACACCAGCCCCCTGGCGGACCGGCTCGCGTTCCTGGTCACCCTGCTGGCCGGGTTCAACCTCTTCGTCGGCGTCTTCAACTTCGTGCCGCTGCTGCCCCTGGACGGGGGGCACATCGCCGGCGCGCTCTACGAGGCCGCCCGCCGCGGCCTGGCCCGGTTGCGGGGCCGGCCCGACCCCGGGTTCGTCGACGTCGCGAAGATGCTTCCGGTCGCGTACGCGGTCGGGCTGGTGATCCTGGTCATGGGCGTGGTGCTCATCGCCGGGGACATCGTCGCGCCGATCAGTGTCGGCTAGCCTCGACGCAGCCCCTCCGCGAAGGAACCGCTCGTGACCTCCATCGACCTCGGCATGCCCGCCGCCCCACCCCCCGTGCTCGCGCCCCGGCGCCCCAGCCGCCAGATCCGGGTGGGGTCGGTGCTGGTCGGCGGTGACGCGCCGATCTCGGTCCAGTCGATGACCACCACCCTCACCGCCGAGGTCGACAGCACGTTGCAGCAGATCGCCGAGCTCACCGCGGCCGGGTGCGACATCGTCCGGGTCGCCTGCCCCAGCCAGGACGACGCCGACGCCCTGCCCGCGATCGCCCAGCACTCGCAGATCCCGGTGATCGCCGACATCCACTTCCAGCCGAGGTACGTCTTCGCCGCGATCGACGCCGGCTGCGCCGCCGTACGGGTGAACCCCGGCAACATCCGCAAGTTCGACGACCAGGTCAAGGAGATCGCCCAGGCCGCCAAGGACCGCGGCACCTCGATCCGGATCGGCGTCAACGCCGGGTCGCTGGACCCGCGGCTGCTGAGCAAGCACGGCAAGGCCACGCCCGAGGCGCTGGTCGAGTCGGCGGTGTGGGAGGCGAGCCTGTTCGAGGAGCACGACTTCCACGACTTCAAGATCTCGGTCAAGCACAACGACCCGGTCGTGATGGTGCGGGCCTACGAGCTGCTCGCCGAGGCCGGCGACTGGCCGCTGCACCTCGGCGTCACCGAGGCGGGCCCGGCGTTCCAGGGCACCATCAAGTCCTCGGTCGCCTTCGGCGCGCTGCTCAGCAAGGGCATCGGCGACACCATCCGCGTCTCGCTCTCGGCGCCACCGGTGGAGGAGGTCAAGGTCGGCCTGCAGATCCTGGAGTCGCTGAACCTGCGTCCGCGCCGCCTGGAGATCGTCTCCTGCCCCTCCTGCGGCCGCGCGCAGGTCGACGTCTACAAGCTCGCCGACGAGGTGACCGCCGGCCTGGAGGGCATGGAGGTCCCGCTGCGGGTCGCGGTGATGGGCTGCGTCGTCAACGGGCCCGGCGAGGCGCGGGAGGCAGACCTCGGCGTGGCCTCGGGCAACGGCAAGGGGCAGATCTTCGTCAAGGGCGAGGTGGTGCGCACGGTCCCGGAGTCCCAGATCGTGGAGACGCTGATCGAGGAGGCGTTGCGGATCGCCGAGGAGATGGGCGAGCCGGTCGAGGCAGCCGGGGCGCCCACGGTCACCGTCTCCTGACCGTCGCGATGCGCGGCCGGGACCGTCCCCAGCGGGTCACCGACGTGGCGCCCGGGCTCGCCGAGCGGCAGCGCCGTCGCATCCGGGTCTACCTGTGGCTGATG
>JBIOYO010000424.1:0-2168 GCA_044870175.1 Nocardioidaceae bacterium
TCATCGGTCAGGATGTACCCATGCGTCCCATGCTCGCCACCCGGAGCACGACCGTGCCGACCGGGCCGGGGTGGGTGCACGAGGTCAAGTGGGACGGCATGCGGGTGCTGGTCACGGTCGCCGGAGGCCGGGTGCGGCTGACCTCGCGCAACGAGAACGACGTCACGGTCTCCTTCCCCGAGGTCGCCGGGCTCGGTGCTCCCGCCGGCTCCGGTGGTCTGGGCCACGAGGCCGTTCTGGACGGCGAGGTGGTGGCGCTGTCCGACGGCATCCCGACGTTCGGCGCCCTGGCCGACCGGATGCACGTGACGAACGCGCGCCGGGCCCAGGAGCTGTCCCGCACCAACCCGGTGACGCTGGTGGTCTTCGACGTGCTGGTCCTGGACGGGCGCGACCTGACCTCGAGGCCCCTGTCGGAGCGGCGAGCCATCCTGACCGGGCTTCCGCTGGACGGACCGCACTGGCGGCTCTCCCCGCAGTACGACGACGGGCCGGCCCTCCTGGGCGCGACCGCAGCCCAGGGCCTCGAGGGCATGGTCAGCAAGCGGCTTTCCTCGACCTACCAGCCCGGCCGGCGCAGCCCCGACTGGCTGAAGTTCCCCAACCGGCCCAGCGGGTCGTACGTCGTCGGCGGCTGGCGTCACGAGGTCGACTCGCCCACCCGGCTCGGAGCGGTGCTGGTCGGTACGCCGTCCGGCGCCGGCCTCACCTACCAGGGCCGGGTCGGCAGCGGCATCGCCGGCAAGGCGGGCCCGCGGCTGAAGGCGCTGCTCGACCCGCTTCGTGTGGACACGAGCCCGTTCGGCGACGACGTGCCGGCCGTGGACGCCAAGGGCACGGTGTGGGTGCGACCCGAGGTGGTGGTCGACGTGGCGTCGCTGGGCTTCACGCCGCAGGGCCGGCTCCGGCAGCCGGCGTACCTCGGCGTCCGGACCGACCTCACCGTCTCGGACCTGGCGTCCGAGACCGGGCTGGACGGCTGACGTGGCCGGCACGGCCGGCGAGGAGGTGCGGGTCGACGTGGGCGGCCGCACGCTCACCCTCAGCAACCTCGGCAAGGTGCTCTACCCCGGCAGCGGCACCACCAAGGGCGAGGTCCTCGACTACTACGTCAAGGTCGCCCCGGTGCTGCTGCCGCACCTGGCCGGCCGTGCGGTCACGCGCATCCGCTGGCCGCACGGCACCGGGGACCAGTCGTTCTTCGAGAAGAACCTGCCCGCCGGGGCGCCGGCCTGGCTGCGCCGGGCGACGGTGCCGACGACGGGCTCGCGCGCGGGCGACGGGCAGGCCGGGACGCTCACGTTCCCGGTGGTCGACGACCTTCCGGAGCTGGTCTACCTCGTCAACCTGGCGTCGCTCGAGCTGCACGTGCACCAGTGGACGGTCACCCCGGACGGCGAGCCGGAGCCGCCGAACCGGGTCGTCGTCGACCTCGACCCCGGCGCCCCCGCCGACCTGCACGAGTGCGCCCAGGTCGCCCTGCTGGTGCGGGACCGGCTCGCCGCCGAGGGCCTCACCTGCGCGCCGGTGACCAGTGGCAGCAAGGGGCTGCACCTGTACGCCGCCCTGCCGGGCGACCGGACCTCGGAGCAGGTGCGCGACTGGGCGAAGAAGATCGCCGAGGGCCTCCAGCGTGATCGCCCCGACCTGGTGGTCGCCCAGATGACGAAGGCGAAGCGGCCCGGGAAGGTGTTCTTGGACTGGTCGCAGAACACCGGCTCGAAGACCACCATCTCGCCGTACTCCCTGCGCGGCCGGCCGGTTCCCTACGTCGCCGCGCCGCGCACCTGGCAGGAGGTCGAGGCTGCGGCCGAGACCCGTCACGAGCTCGGCCAGCTCCGCCTCGAGGAAGTGCTCGACCGGGTCGACCGGCACGGCGACCTGTTCGGGTCCGCCCTCAGCGGCGGGTGCTCACAGGGGTAGCGGTGGGACGCCGGTGGTGCCGGGCGGCTCGGTGAGCACCGGCTCGCCGGTCCAGGCGGCGAGGACGCGGCGGTACTCGATCGTGTGCTGGTAGCCGCTGTGCGTCATCACCTGCGGCCCGGCGTCACCGGCCTCCACGACGGGCACCTCGCAGGTCGGGACGTCGAGGACGCCGTCGAGGTCGGAGTAGACCCGGTAGCCCAGGGGGTCGGTGCGGCGGAACAGGTTGCGCCAGTGCGTCTGGT
>JBIOYO010000425.1:0-2261 GCA_044870175.1 Nocardioidaceae bacterium
GGTCGCCACCGGTGAGTGCCGCCTCGACGTCCACGGCTCATTGTGCGCCCTACGCTGGCGCAGTGCCTGTCCTGGGGACCAAGCTGCACGTCCCGCGGCCGCGTCGAGCGCTGGTTGCCCGTGCTCGTCTCGTCGACCGTCTACGAGGTCGCAACCGTCGTGCTGGGCAGCATGTGGCTCGACCGAGGACGCCCCGACGAGGCGCAGCGACTCTACGAGCGCGCGCTCGAGGCCGCGGAGGCTCACCCGGGCCCGCCGCTGTCGACAACGGGCGACCTGCACGTCGGGCTCGCGGACGTGCTGCGTGAGTGCGGCGACCTCGTCGCGGCAGAGCGGCACCTGCACGTGGCGCAGGAGCTCGGCGAGCGGGCGTCGCTGCTGGAGAACCGGCACCGCTGGTACGCCGCCATGGCCGGCCTCCTCCAAGCACGGGGCGACCTGGACGGCGCCGCGGACATGCTGGATGCGGCCGAGCCGTTGTACCTGCCGGGCTTCTTCCCCGACCTGCGCCCCGTCCCGGCGATGCGAGCCCGCCTCCGCATCGCGCAAGGACGGCTGGCCGACGCCCGGGGCTGGGTGAGCGAGCACCGAGTGAGCCTCGAGGGCGAGCCGTCGCACCTCGCCGCGTTCAACCAGCTCACCCTCGCCCGGCTCCTCATCGCCGAGCATCGCGCCGGGCGTCGACCCGACGACGGCCCGACCGTCCTCCACGACGTCGACCGGATGGTCGGGCGCATGGTGGTCGCCGCGCAGGCACGTGGCCGGCACGGCACCGCGGTCGAGGGCAACGTCGTACGTGCCCTCCTCCACCGGTCCCTCGGCGACATCGACCGCGCGCTCGACACCCTCGAGCACGCCTTGACCCTCGGTGTACCTGCCGGCTACCGCCGCCTGTTCCTCGACGAAGGCCAACCGATGACGCAGCTTCTCCGAGTCGCCACGGAGCGGCTCGGCGCGGCCGGCGGAGGTCTTGCGGCGCAGGTGCTGCACGGCGTCGAGACTGCCCCCGAAGCCGGCGCCCCGAGCGCGGTGCAGCCCGCATCCGACGACACGCTGAGCGACCGCGAGCTGGAGGTGCTCCGGCTCCTCGCGACCGGCATGACCGGGCCGGAGATCGCCCAGCAGCTGTTCGTCTCGGTCAACACCCTGCGCACACACACTCGGCACATCTTCACCAAGCTGGACGTCAACACCCGCCGCGCCGCAGTGCTGCGTGCCGCCGAGATGGACCTGATCTAGCGTTCGCGCGGCAATCACCAACCGGGTCACATCACGTGGTGATGTGGGGTCACCACGTCGCTTCCTACCGTCCTGGGTATCGCCGGACACCACGTCCCCCAGACCCAGGAGCCCCAACATGAACATCACCGCCACCGGACTCACCAAGGCCGCCGCCGCCGCAGCCGCGGTCGCCGGGTCCATCTTCGTCGCCGTGCAGGTCGGCCACCCCGCGAGCGACGCCTTCACCACCGAGACCTCGCAGTGGGTGGCGCGCAGCTGCGCGAAGCTGGTGATGGCCGCACTCGCTCTGGCCGGCATCACCGGGATGTACCTGCGCCAGTACCGCAAGGCCGGCCTGCTCGGCCTGGTCGGCTACCTCGTCTTCGCCGCCGGATACCTGGCGATGCTGAGCGTCCAGGTCATCGCAGCAACGGTCCTCCCGAACCTGGTCGACACCGAGCCCGGCTTCGTGAACGACGTGGTCGCCGCAGCCGCCGGCAGTACGCCGAACGGTGACATCGGCGGGCTGCAGACCCTGTTCAACGTCGTGGGCGCCGGCTACATCCTCGGCGGCCTGCTCTTCGGCATCGCACTGTTCCGCGCCCGCGTCCTCGCTCGCTGGGCGTCGGCCCTGCTCGCGGTGAGCACGGTGGCGACGGCTGCTCTCGCCGTCCTGCCGCACGCGTTCAACCGGCCGTTCGCCGTCCCTGAGGGCATCGCGCTGATCGCCCTGGGCGTGTCGCTGTGGCGCAACCCAGTCGACGGGTCCGCCGTGACCGTGGCGACCGGCCCGGTCCGCGAGCCGGCCTCGCGATGAGCCCCCGAACCCGGACGTCCGGGGACCGACCGGTCGGCACCGCCGGCTGGCCGGTCCCGGCCGCCCTCGTCGCCCTGTCCGCCATCCCGCTCACGGCCGGGACGCTCCGGCTGGTCCAGCTCGCCGGCGGACCCGCGGTGATGCCTGCCGACGACCGGTTCTCCGGGTTCCCGACCGCGCTGGTGGTGCACATCGTGGGCGCCGCGGCGTACGCGCTGGGTGG
>JBIOYO010000426.1:0-3538 GCA_044870175.1 Nocardioidaceae bacterium
GCTCAGCTGCTCGGCCCTCTGCTGCAGTGCCCCGACCAGCCCGAGCTCGTCCAGGGCGGGCGGTCGCAGCTCGTCGACGACGCGGCGCACGTCGGCCAGCGCCGCGCGGGTGTCGCGCCGGAGCGCCCCAAGCAGCTCCGAGGCGCGCGCCGGGTCGGCGACCAGGTTGGCCGCGGCGTCGGCCGTGAAGGCGATGCCGGTCAGGGCCGGGCCCAGACCGTCGTGCAACTCGCGCCGGACCCGGCGACGCTCCTCCTCGCGCGCGCCGACCAGCCGCTCCCGCGACGCCTGCAGCTCCGTCGTGACGACTGTCGCGTGTACGGCCGCCGCGAGCGGCACCGCGAGCAGCCGCAGCACCCTACGGTCCGGGTCGGAGAGCCGTCGCTCGCCGTCACGCAGACCCACCCGGAGCTGTCCGACCACCTCACCGCCGTAGGTCAACGGCTCGGCCTCCACGTGACCGGACTCAGGGCCGTCGGCGGCGAGCACCTCGCCGTTACGCACCAGGGCGGCATGAGGCAGCCGCAACGCCTCACGGATCGACGCGATCACCTCGTCGAGCCCCGAGCTCGCGGTGGCCAGCCGCCTGCCCAGCCGGGAGACGACGCGGGCCGGGTTGGCGCGGTCGCCGTACACCGCGTGGTCGACCAGCCGTTGCAGCCGGGGCAGCGCCGGCGCGGCCACGAGCACGAGCAGCACGGTGGCGGCGGCCGACCGGCCCACCCGGCTGGAGACGACCTGGTCCAGCACGGCCACCAGCGCGGCGTACGCCACCACCACGGCCAGCGACAGCAGCAACCAGGCCAACGCCCGGGACACCACGAGCCGGATGTCCAGCAGGCCGTGCCGGACGACTGCGATCGTCACGGCCACCGGGATCAGCGGGATGCAGAGCAGCACCGCCACCGGAGCATCCGACACCAGGCCCCACATCGCCATGCCGCCGATCGCGACCGCCAGGGCGAGGAGCAGCCAGAGCAGCTGTCGCCTCGTGGTCTCGTCGCCGCGGCGGTAGCGCACGGCCAGGGCGGCCAAGGCCAGCAGGTAGACGGCGGAGGTGCTCAGCTCGGTGAACACCCAGAGCGGGTGCCACGCGTCGTAGAACGGCAGCGTCAGGTACGCCACCGGGTCACCGGCGTCGACGGGCTCCGGCGCCGAGCCCATCTCGAGTGAGAACAGCGGCCCGGTCACGACGACGAGCACCAGCACCGGCCGCCACCGGGGCGAGACCGGGCGGCCGTCGGGGAACAGCAGCAACGCCAACGGGATGCACAGCCCGATCGCCCACGGCCAGCTGTACACGAACACCGTGACCAGGAGGCGCCGGACCGGCGTGCCGGCCCCGGCCTGGGCGAGGGCCTCGGCCACCGGCGGCATCGCCGCGGCCACGGCCTGCAGCAGGCCGCCGACCCCGAACAGCCAGCCGACGGCGTTGTCCGGCCGGTGCCAGGCCAGCACCGCGCCACACAGTCCGAACGCGAGGCCCATCACCGCATTGGTGACCACGAAGGCGCCGAGAGCGTCGCCCCACGACCAGCCGAGGCCCACGACCGTCACGGTCGCGGCCGTCACCGCGACACCCGTGAGCGCACCCATGGCCGCGGCGAGCGAGCGCCGTGTCCGCTCGGTCGCGGACGCCGAGGTCATGCCACCCAGTGTGCGCCGCCGGCGTTCCCGGCGTCTCGGGAAAGCCTCCCGGCCCGACCGGGCAACCTCCCGCGCGTCCTGTCCCGGCGCCCCATGTCCGCGGGAGCGCTCGTCGCAGAGCCTGGACGGCGTCCGGCCAGCTGGGCCGGAGCACGACCCCAATTTCAAGGAGTTCATGTCATGTCAACCACTGCAAGTCCCGTGGCCCGCGCGGGCCTCGTCGTCCTCGGCGTGATCTCGCTCGGCGACCTCGCCGCGCCGCTGGTCACCGACGGGGAGAGCCCGCCGATGGAGGTCGCTCTCATCGGCTCCGCGCTCGGTGCGCTCAGCCTCCTGCTGGTCGCGCTGGCATGGCGCGGCCGCACCTCCGCTACCGTCGGCCTGCTGGTCGTGCGCGTGCTGTCCGCCCTCACGGCGGTGCCCGCGTTCCTCTTCCCGGAGGTGCCGACGGGACCGAGAGTCCTGGCGGGGATGTTCATCGCCCTCACCCTCGCCGGTGCGGGACTGCTGCTGGCCGGAATGCGGCAGCCGGTCCTGGCAGGTGCCCGATGACCGCGACGACGCACACCGCCGACCGTCGGGGGACGCCGGCGCGGACGACGGATGCGACCCGCCGGCTGGCCTGCGCGGTCGCGATGGTGGTCGCCCCTTGGGGGTTCGTGGTGACCAACGCCTGCTACGCGCTGGCGATACGAGACGGCGGCAGCGACGAGTCCGGCGCGGCGGCGCTCCAGCTCTTCGCCGCGCACCCCCAGCTGGCCCGGGTGTCGTTGACCGCGGGCATGCTCGGCTGCCTCCTGCTCGTCCCCGCGGTGATGGGCGCCTTCCGGCTGGCTCCGGCGAGCCGCCTGGTGCTCGTCGGGGGCTCGTTGATGGTGGCCGGCTACATCTGCTACTTCGACGTGCTCGGCAGCGGCTTCCGCACGCTGGCCATGGCCGAGCACGGCGGGCCGCTGGCCGACTTCGCCGCGGTGATCGACCGGAGCGAGGGCGGTGAGCCGTGGACGCTGTGGATCTTCGCGCTGTTCGTCCTCGGCAACCTCGTCGGTACGGCGCTGCTGGCGGTCGGCCTGCTGCGCAGCCGCGCGGTGCCCCGCTGGGCGGCGCTGGGCATCTTGTCCTGGCCGCCGCTGCACGTGGTCGGGCTGGCGTTCTTCGGCAACGAGGTGCCGCAGGTGATCGGCGCCGCTTTGCAGGCGGCCGGCTTCGCCGGCTGCGCCGTGGCCCTGTGGCGCCGGCGGCCTCTCGACGGGTCAAGGTAGACGCAGCGCAGTACAGTCCGGTCACTGCGGGCGATCGACCCGGACCGCCGGGGATCGACAGGAACGAGCGAGGAGCCGGGCATGCAGGTGACCGTGGTCGGTGCAGGGTCCTGGGGGACCACCGTGGCGAACCTGGTCGCGCGGCGGCACCCGACGATGATCTGGGCGCGGCGCGTGGAGACCGCGGAGGAGATCACCCGCGACCACACCAACAGCCGCTACCTGCCCGGCTTCACGCTCAACCGGCGCCTGCGGGCGACCCACGACCTGGAGGAGGCGGTCAACCACGCCGAGCTGCTCGTCATCGGTGTCCCGACCGGCGGCGTCCGGGAGACCACCCGTGCCGTCCGGCAGTGGGTCCACCCGTGGATCCCGATCGTGAGCCTGTCGAAGGGGTTCGAGCAGGGCACGCTGCTGCGGATGACCCAGGTGATCTCGCAGGAGGCGCCCGACCACCCCGTCGCCGCCCTGACCGGGCCCAACATCGCCCGGGAGATCATGGCCGGCCAGGCCGCCGCCAGCGTCATCGCCACCCACGACCTCGCGGTCGCCGAGGCGCTGCAGCGGGTGCTGAGCACCGGGCTGTTCCGCGTCTACACCAACCACGACACGATCGGCTGCGAGCTCGG
>JBIOYO010000427.1:0-2850 GCA_044870175.1 Nocardioidaceae bacterium
GGCGCCCACCGAGAAGACCTTGAGGTAGGCCCGGCCACCCGCGCGGGCCGGCGCGGTGAGCAGCCGGATGAACCGGCCGTCGAGGAACGAGCCGAGCCGCTTGGGGGCGTCGAGGAAGTCCAGTGCCGAGCGTGACGGCGGGGTGTCGACGACGATGAGGTCCCAGGTGCCCTCGCGCTCGGCCTCGGAGCGCAGCTGCCCCAGCTTCTCCATCGCCATGTACTCCTGGGTGCCCGCGAACGAGCTGGAGACCGACTGGTAGAACGGGTTGGCCAGGATCTGCGCGGCCTTGTCAGGGGTGGAGTGCGCCTCGACGACCTCGTCGAAGGTGCGCTTCATGTCGAGCATCATCGCGTCGAGCGAGCCGCCCGCCGCAGGGTCCACCCCGGGCACCGGGCGCGGGGTGTTGTCGAGCAGGGCGATCCCCATCGACTGAGCCAGCCGGCGGGCCGGGTCGATGGTGAGCACCACGACCTTGCGGCCGCGCTCGGCGGCCCGCAGCGCCAGGGCGGCGGACGTCGTGGTCTTGCCGACGCCACCCGCGCCGCAGCACACGATGACCTGGGTGCCGGGGTCGTCCAACAGGGCGTCGACCTCCAGGACCGGCGCGCCCGAGGGGCGGGCGGCGAGCGGGCCGAACCGCGCGGAGGCTCTCATGACGCCGCACCTTGTGTCCGGTGGTCGCCTGCGCAGATTCCTGGCTCGCTCCGCTCGCGTTGCTCGCTCCGCTCGCTCTTCTGTCGGGGGGTGGCTCGCCGGCCGAGGGTGGCCCGGCCGAGGGTGGCCCGGTCATCGCTACGGGAGCCGGCGGGTCTGTGGTCGTCGGCGCCGCGGTGCGGTGTCCGGTGGTCGCCCGCGCAGATTCCTGGCTCGCTCCGCTCGCTGATGGCGGCTCTCATGCCATCCCCTGCTCGCGCAGGTCGACGGCCAGCTCGTAGAGCCCACCCAGGTCGATCCCGTCGGGGAGCTGGGTGAGCTCGTACGTCGGCCGCTCGAACGCCGCGATGCGCTCGCGCTGCTCGTCCTCGACCTGCCTGCGCTCGGCGTGCTCGCGGGCCTCGGTGAGGAGGACGTCGACCAGCTCGTCGGTGACGTCGATGCCCGCCTCGGCCAGCTCGGCCGACACCACGTCGCGGGGCAGCGCGTCGTCCAGAGCCTGCTTGCGGGCCTGGTCGTCCAGCGCCTTGGGCCGGACCAGGTTGACCACGACCCCGCCCACGGGTAGGCCGACCGCAGTGAGCTCCGCGATCCCGTCGCCGGTCTCCTGCACGGGCATGTCCTCCAGCACCGTCACCATGTGCACCACCGTCCGTCGTGAGGTGAACAGCCGCATGACCTTCTCGCTCTGGTCCCGGACCGGGCCGACCCGGGCCAGGTCCCCCATCTCCTCGTTGACGTTGAGGAACGCGGCGATCCGCCCGGTCGGCGGCGCGTCGAGCACCACGGCGTCGTACACGCGGGCGGCCTTGTGCCGCCGGTTGCGGTCGACCGCCTCGTACACCTTGCCGGTGAGCAGCACGTCGCGCAGGCCGGGCGCGACCGTGGTCGCGAAGTCGATGACGCCGAAGCGGTCCAGGGCGCTCCCGGCGCGGCGGCCGAACCGGTAGTAGAGGGCGAGGTACTCCAGGATCGCCGACTCCGGGTCGATCGCCAGGGCGTAGACGTCGCCCCCGTTGTCGGGGCCCTGCGCGACCCGGCGCTCCTCGTAGGGGAGTGGCGGCACGTCGAAGAGCTGCGCGATCCCCTGCCTGCCCTCGACCTCCAGCAGCAGCACCTGCTTGCCCTCCGACGCCAGCGCCAGCGCGAGCGCGGCGGCCACCGTCGTCTTCCCCGTGCCGCCCTTGCCGGTGACGATGTGCAGCTGCACGCGGGGCCAGTCGGGGGTCTCGCCCGTGCGGGTCATGCGCCCGAGGGTACCCAGCGCCGTCGTGCCCAAGTCCGTCGCCGGCTCAGCCCGCACGGATGGCCCGGGTCACCTCCGGCCAGGCCGCGGACGTCGGGTCGACCAGCGCGAAGTGGTCGGCACCGCGCAGCACGACCAGGCTGACCCCGGGCCGGTCCCGCGTCCACGCGCTGTGCTCGAGCGGCACCTGCCGGTCGTGGTCGCCGTGCAGGACCAACACGGGTACGTCGCCGCTCCCCGGCCGGGCCAGCAGGGTCGCGGGGTCGGCCGGTTCGTAGTCCACCTCCTCCGGCCCGCCGCCCATCAGTGCGCGGACCGCCCCGTCGCCGAGGTTGCGACGGTACGCGTCCGCGAGGTCCCCCACCGGCGCCAGGGCCACGACCCGGCGCAGCCGTGGCAGGTCGTCCTGCACGGCCAGCCACATCGCCAGGTGGCCGCCCGCCGAGTGTCCGACGACCGTCGCCGGCGCGCCGCCCGGGTCGGCCAGCCCGACGCTCGCGAGCAGACCGGGCAGGCGGCGTACGGCGCTGCGCACGTCGTCGGCCGTGACCGGGTAGCCGCCGCCGGCACCGGTGCGGCGGTACTCCGGCGTGGCGACGACGAACCCCTCCGCGGCCAGCGCCTCCGCCATCGGGCGGGTGTGCCGCCGGTCCCACGCCGCGCGCCAGAAGCCGCCGTGCAGCAGCACGAGGAGCGGCCCAGGGCGGCGGCCGCCCGGCAGGTGCACGTCGACGACGCCGTCGGCGTGGCCGGCGTACCGGAGCACCAGGTCGGGAAGCCGCGCCGGACGGGACAGCACGTCGCGGCCTGGCACGCAGCCAGCGTAAGGCGGCTCGCGACTTCGACCCGGCACAACCAGCGAGCACCGGTGGTTGAGCCCTTCGACAGGCTCAGGAACCACCGGCGAACGGAGTGATGCCTGCGTCGAAACCATCCGGTGCGGTGGC